>JALYJX010000012.1 GCA_030775065.1 Gemmatimonadota bacterium
GCGCTACAGCGGGATACAGGTATACCCTCCACGCTTGTTTGGGTTATCGAGGCTGCAGTCATTCTCATCGTACTTGGAACGGAGAGCTATCGCTCGGGCCGGTTCCCTCAATTCGTCGCCCCCGAGCTAGCTCCTGCACAAGGCACCTCGTGATGGACGCAATTGCGCCCTTCCTCGAGGGAACCGTCCGCACCGCAACGCCACTGGCGTTTGCAGCATTGGGCGAGACGATTGTGGAGCGATCCGGTGTGATCAATATCGGGCTTGAGGGGTCGCTGATTTGCGGCGCGCTAGGTGGTCTCATCGCGGCCGGCTATGGAAGCACCTGGATTGGCTTTACAATCGCCGGGATTTCAGGCGCGGTGGTGGCGCTCATTTTTGCAATTTTCGTCACCGCGCTGCGCTCGAATCAGATAATTACCGGCACGGCAATCACGCTTCTCGCATTAGGGCTGACAGGAACCCTCTATCGACAGATGTACGGCTCAACGGGGGCGGCTTTGCAAATCTCGACGATGCAGCCGCTGTCGATTCCGATACTGTCATCGATTCCACTGATCGGACAGGCGCTGTTTGCCCAGCCTCCCATCACCTACGTCCTGTACTTTCTTATCCCACTGGCCTGGTGGTGGTTATACAGAACCCATGCGGGACTGGCTCTCCGGGCTGTGGGCGAAAACCCAGAGGCTGCAATTGCAGCCGGAATTTTTGCCTCACGTTTTCAGCTCGGGGCAATTCTGTTTGGCGGATTCATGGGAGGAGTTGCAGGTGGCATTCTTGTGATCGCGCAAGCCGGCACATTTGCCGAGGGGATGTCAGCCGGTCGCGGATTCATTGCGATTGCAATCGTGGTTCTTGGACGCTGGCACCCCATTGGCGTCGCGATCGCAGCGCTCGTTTTCGGGGCGGCAAGTGCTCTACAGTACTTGTTCCAGTCAATGGGTTGGGACTTACCGTACCAGCTCTTCCTGGTCCTCCCGTATCTGCTCACACTACTCGCGCTAGCCGGCGTAGCTGGACGAGTAAGGGCCCCCGCGAGTCTCGGGAAATGGGAGCTCGATTAGCTCGATGGCACGTAAATAGGCCAGCGCAACATTAACAATCCGCGTAGGCGCTCTTCCAGGTAATTCGCCAGTTACCAGCTGCCACCCGCTCGAGGAGGCCGATCTTTCCTCCGTCTTCGTAGTCGAACGTGACTACGACCGCCAGCCGGCTTGACGAAGTGAAGCGAACCGCTACGAGAATCTCACTCGTTTCGAGAGACTCCTCAGGCCCAGCGGAACGCTTATGAAACCCCACACGGTAGCCAGCATCGTCACGCGATCGCTCGGCCAGTAGAAGCACGTGCTCTTCTCGCGGATTTGCCTCTTCGTTTATTCTCCTGATCGCCTCAGCCACGAGAATCGTAGAAGGAGGAAGGGTTAATCGATATCCCTTCCGAACGAAGTACGGAATTCCCCTGAACGCAGAATCTCCAGTGTTGCCTAGCGAGCTCACCGCCTGCAGAATACTCCCGACGAACTGAGATGAGTCCACGCTATTCATCCCTTCGAGCGAATCGAGCGGCAGCCCTACCACTCGCCCTTCTTCAAATCCCACTCGCCAGTCTGACGCCGGTACTCGTGCCAACCTTCCGGTAGGCCAGCTTACACATCCGCTGAAATTACCGGGTTGTGAGATTGCCTGAAGCATCGAGCTTCCAGTCAGTCCTCGTGAGCCGAATAGCTCCAGGGGAGTATTCACGACTGCTGCAAGCTCGAAGTGTGAGGTTGCAGCAAGCGCGCTGTCCGTCAGACCGGGCAGGATGATAGCTACGTCAGGTGATGCTCGCGATTTGGCAACCACCATCATTGGTCCAGCTGCGGAGTCCCAGCCGGTTGTGCGCGAGGAGTCCGAACTTGGCGGCTGCGCGGACCTCTGCATTGCCGCAGAGTCTACGCTTGTCGCGGGAGGTTCATCTCGACAGGCCATCGATCCAAACACCACCAGCGAAAACCTGAAAAAACACCAGCGTGTCAAAATCAGCTCTTAGTTTCCAGCCAGTTCTTTCCAACGCCTATGTCGACAACCAATGGAACCGATAATTCTGCGGCGTTCTCCATCTGGTCGCGCACCAAGCTCTGCAGAGCATCGAGCTCTTCAGGCGGAGATTCAAACACGAGCTCGTCGTGCACCTGGAGCAGCATCTTTGCCGCCAGGCCGCACTCACGAAGCAGGCGATCGATCTTTATCATCGCAATCTTGATAAGGTCCGCCGCCGAGCCCTGTATAGGCGAGTTGGCTGCAGTACGCTCGCCGAATGCCCGGATGTTAAAGTTCCGCTCCCTGAGCTCGGGGATGTACCGGCGTCGACCAAACAGCGTCTGCACATAACCATGCTCCCGCGCAAATTCGACCATGCTGTCCAGATACCTGCGAATTCCGCTGAACCGCTCGAAGTAGCGCGCAATGAACGCACGCGCTTCTGCATGCTCTATCTTGAGCTGCCGCGATAGTGCGTGGGCGCCCTGCCCGTAGATAGTGGCAAAGTTGATGGTCTTCGCGCGGCCGCGCATTTCGCTGGTGACGTCTTCGAGCGCAACATCAAAGATTATCGCCGCGGTTTGACGGTGAATATCACCACCGACGTTGAATGCCTCCACAAAAGCAGGGTCACGTGAAAGGTGCGCGAGAAGCCGCAGCTCGATCTGTGAGTAATCCGCTGCAACGAGCAGCCAGTCTTTTCGCGGAATGAAGCCCCTGCGGATATCACGGCCCAGCTCACGTCTTATCGGAATGTTCTGAAGATTGGGATCACTCGACGAGAGCCTGCCTGTCGTAGCGACAGTTTGATTGAAGGACGTGTGTAGTCTGCCGGTATCCGGGTTCACGAGCTCCGGCAGGGCATCCAGATATGTGTTCTCGAGCTTCGAAAGCTCACGATACTCCATCAGGAGATTCGGCAGCACGTGTCCGCTATCGGCCAGCTCCTGCAGAACCGTCACATCAGTTGAAGGTCCTGTACTTGTTTTCTTGAGTACCGGCAGTCCCAGACGCGAGAATAGAATCTCTCTCAGCTGAAGATTCGAGTTGATGTTGAACTGAACGCCGGCAGTATCGTAGATCTGAAGCTCAACAGCTTCGCGTTCCTTCTTGAAACGGTGCTTCAGAGATCTGAACCAGTCCAGGTCGATCGTGATTCCCGTCCACTCGACGTTCGCCAGGACGCTGACCAGTGGGATCTCTACGTCGTCAAACAGAGAGCGGGTTTTCGTGCTCTCCAGCTGCGGCTCGAAGATCGCTCGAAGCTGAAACGTCATATCCGCATCTTCACAACTGTAATCTCGCGCTGCGTCGACGGGACATTCGTCGAACGGAATTGCAGATCGCCCTTTACCGCAAAGCTCCGAGTAGGACGTCATCATATGATCGAGAAACTCCAGAGCGAGCACATCGAGGCCGTGTGATCGGCGACTCGGATCAAGAACGTAGCTGGCAAGCATGGTGTCGAAATCAAGGCCACGGATGTCCACGCCGGCTTTCCGCAAAACAAGCAGATCATATTTCGCATTCTGAGCGGCCTTCTTGACGCTGGGATCTTCAAGAAGGTCCCTGAGCGGCTTCATTTCGTCGGAGTCAAGGCGTGGCAGGTTCCGAACTGAGTCATCACCTGTTCTAGCACGCTGGGCGAGGATCGCACCCGCAATGCCTGAAGCGCCCGATGTCTTCTTGCGAGGAGCTTTTCGAGCGACTGGCTCATCGCCGCCCTGAACCAATCCGCGATCCGCCGGTGCGTCAGTCGCTGCACGATCTCCGACAGCGTCCATCAGCAACTCGCTCTGAACGTCTCGGCGGGGGACGTGTCGCAGGGGAAAGTAATATGCCTCTCCTGGTGCAACGGTGATCGCCAGAGAAACCAGTCTTGCTCGAAGTGGGTCTCTTTTCTGTGGATTGTCCGGATTGAGCAGTGTCTCGGTGTTGATTGCGATTGTTCCTGATGCCCGAGCCAGTGCAACCACCCTTTTCAGCTCGGTGATCGTATCCACTATGCGATAGGAAACATCGCCTTTGACCGCGCCTGCCTGATGCGGAGTCGAAGTCGGTACAGTTCCTATTGCCTTGGCCAGTGAATGAAACTCGAGCTCGACGAATAGCTCGCGGAGCCGGTCATTGTCGGGGGTCTGAAGTCGCATGGCATCGAGGCCAAGCTCCACCGATAAATCATCGCGTATTGTTACTAATTCCTTGGACAGTCGCGCATTGTCCGCAAATTCCAGCAAAGCTTCCCGCGGTCTCTTCTTCGGAATCTCTGAAGCGTGCGCAAGAATGGACTCGAGGGTTCCGTACTGTTTCACCAGCTCGCACGCTGTCTTGTCACCAATTCCCCGTACGCCGGGAATGTTGTCGGAAGAGTCGCCCACGAGCGCCAGGTAGTCAGTGACGTGCTCAGGCGGAACACCGAGACGTTCACTGGCGTTCTCAACACTTACCCAGTGCTCCTCCACGCCGGCTGACCCACCTCGTCCAGGGTTCAGTAACCAGACTCCAGGACGCACGAGCTGCTGAAAATCCTTGTCACCCGACACAACGACAGTGTTCACGCCTTGCTTCACACTGCGGTTAACGAGCGTTCCAATCACGTCATCAGCCTCAAATCCTGGAAGTGTGATTATCGGAATACGGTAAGCCTCGAGCAGCTGGCAGATTCGATCCATTCCCCGGTCGAAATCAGCCTGGAGCTCTTCAGTCAGTTTTTCTCGCGTTGCCTTGTAAGCAGGGTATCGCTCATGGCGAAACGAGAGCCCTGAGTCGTGAACCCATCCGAGATACTCGGGCTCATAAGTCGTTAGCAAACGCTGCAGGAAGTTCACTATGCCCCACGCAGCGGACGTGTTTTCACCTTTACTCGTAGTAAGCGGGCGGGCGATAAGTGCATAAAAAGCGCGATAAATCAGCGCGTACCCGTCGACGAGAAACAAACGGGGTGATTCCGGGAGCTTCATTCAGTGAATATACAAAGCGCCCTGGTGCGAAGATTCACACCAGGGCGCGTTAGTCCGAACAGCTATTCAGGCCGCGAGTATCAGCAGGCTATGCCTGAGTATGCACGTTGGTTGCATGCAGCCCCTTGTTGCCAGTCTCGATCTCGAATTCGACTTCCTGACCTTCAGCAAGAGTTTTGAAGCCATCCATCGAGATCGCCGAGAAGTGAACGAAGACATCTTCACCGCCGTCTTGCTCGATGAAGCCGTAACCCTTCGCGTCGTTGAACCACTTCACCTTTCCTCTGGCCATGGAACTGCCTCCGGGCATCTGATTCCAGTGCGCGCCTATATAGAATCAGCCCGGATTTTTGTCAAGCAGTTTGGGGTAGGGTAGAAATCACCGAGTTCAGTGAACCAGAATACGTGCGTTTACCGCCTGGAACTCGGCCTCGCTTGCCGGTGTCAGGCGCCATCGCCCTGTACCAGTCTCGTCATAGAACAGAAACCGCACCCTGTATTGACCGTACTCCCAGTACTGCACGCGGGTCCGTGTCGTCGAGGTCGCTGTAACAGGAAGGTTGGTGGTTTGCTCGTATATCTGGTCTGGCTCGCCGACAGAAACAAAGACCTTGCCGCGATCTGAGAGCCAGCCCGATCCACCCCGGGACTCCTCACGAAAGCGGACGTTCGCCTGCAGAATCCTGCCAAAATAGGCCTGCAATCCTTCATGCTCAGGGGTTGATGGAACAGGATCCGTGGACCGCAGAAAATCCGCCCATGCAGCCCCGCGACGTTCAGCTGGCGCATCCCGTAGCGACTTAATGCGATCGGATGCTGCATAATACCGCAGCTCGGAGAGCATTTCCTCGTAGGTTACCAGCGGGATATCGTTTCCGAAGCTCACAAACACCGGCGTCCTTACGGTATCCGTTGCATCGATTCTGGTAAACGTCACGTTGGCGATGCCGATTCCCACTCGAGATATTGGAATCCTCACAGATCCACTCAGAAGATTTCCGCGACGCTGAAGCTGTAGAGTATCCCGCCATGTTACAGCACCACGGTCATTCTGGACGATGAACCCTACTGGCAGCTGGGATTGCGTTCCGTAACCTTCCAGATAAACCGCCACGGTGCTGTCCTGACCAAAAACGGCGCTGGATCGTGGACTGGCTAGAATACGCGGAAGAGAGTCGAGTGCCGTTCGCGGGCTTGCCTCATATACAAGCACCGGCGTCGAGAGATGGCCGCCCCGAAGTGCCGGGACCGTAACCGCTCCTTCCTGACTAGTACTTCGCGTACTGGTCGCATCCCGTACCTGGAAAGAGAGATTGTAGTTGCCGGGCCGGACCTTGAAGTAGTGCTGGAAGATCACACTCTCATCGGTTCGATTGATCTCCCTGAAGGTGGGAACCCTTACGATTTCCATGCTGTTCACGGCAGCTACCTGAGTCACGCCCTGTTTAAGCGTCAGATGCACTTCATATGGAGCTCTGTACGAGTCGCCCTCACGCACGAAGCTCAGCGCCTTGTTGGGAATCGAGACGCTGGCCAGCATCATGGTGGTGTCGGGGGATGACGATGCGAAATACGCGATTTTTCCAACAAAGGAGAGAGGACTCCCGGTGGCGATAAGCCCCATCTGGTGATAGATCGTGGTCGGATCCTGGGCAGGCTGTACACCCCTCGGCGAAGTCGCTGCTACGACGGCTTGCCCGGGGCGTGACTGTGCACAACCAGCCAGCGTCATAGCCAACGCAACCGATATCAGACAGCCAGTTGTGGACATACGCATTCGTCTATCTACCCTATCCCTGCTAATCAGTTTCTGTTACTTTCGCCCGCGTGCCTGAACAGAGCTTGCTCGGCTCAAAGATAGCCGGCTATACCGTTGAGAGTGAGGTCGGCGAGGGCGGAACCTCGGCAGTCTATCGAGCCATGCACCCTACTCATGGCACAGTTGCACTGAAGATCCTCCGAGAGAAGCTGCGCTACGATCGCACGGCTGTCGCCCGTTTCGTCAGGGAGGCGCAATACGGCGCCCGAGTCCAGCATCCGAACGTCGTCCGAACTATTGAAATCGGAGAGTCGGATACTGGTCTCCATTTTCTGGCAATCGAGTGGGCGAGCGGGCAGCTGCTGGAAAGGTATGCGCGGCAGCATGCGCCTCTTCCGATCGAAGAAGTGGCTGCGATCATCTCACAGATCGGCGCAGCCGTACACGCTGCGCATCAGGCCAATATCGTCCACCGGGATCTGAAGCCCGAGAATGTCATGTACGACCCCGACAGCAAGCAGATCAAGCTGCTCGATTTCGGGATTGCAACCGACACCCAAACCGGTGCGGACGAAAGGCTGACGAGAGCAGGGTTTTTCGTAGGCTCTCTGATGTATGTAGCGCCTGAAGCACTTTCGGGCGAACTCGTGACACCGGCTGCAGACCAGTACAGCCTTGCAACGATCGCATACTACCTGCTCACGAGATCACTGCCGTATACCGCTAAAGCTCCAAGGGAGATGTTCACACAACTGTTGACGCTCCCTCCTATCCCGCTCAATTCAGCTCGAGAGAAGCTCAGGTTCAGCTCGGCACTCGAAGCTACCGTGATGCGTGCACTCACCAAACAGCCCTCGAACCGATATCCGGATGTGATGGTTTTCACCAAGGCATTTCAGGAATCGATTTCAGGCACTGTTGGAGACGCCCCATCTGAGTCCGATGAGCAGGACGGAGGTGGTATCCTAGCCCGCGTTCGAGGGATACTGCGGCGAAGCTAAGTCGTAGTCGTGAATTGGCAGCCAGAGTGAGAACGTCGAGCCCCGTCCTATCTCACTCGCAAGCGTCAAGTCGCCGCCAAGAAGCCGAGCCAGCCGGCGAGATATAGCCAGCCCCAGTCCCGTTCCACGGCTTGGCGAATCTGTGCGCGGCCCTGGCTCAACCTGCTCGAACTCCTCGAAAATCCGATGTTGATCGGCTGGTGCTATCCCAATACCCTGGTCCACGACCTGAACACACAACCACCTTGTTTCCACCCGATCAGGTGCCGGAAGGTCCTCCGGCATTCCGAGAGTAAGCCCTTCGGACCGGGTCACCGTCCGTGTTCGGACCATTATCGTCCCTCTATTTGTGTACTTCACGGCGTTCCCAATCAGGTTCACAAGAATTTGTCGAAGGTGAGTGGGATCAGTTCTTATTCTAGGCAGCGCACTGCCCATTGTGAGAGAAAGACTTAGATCCTTTTCATTGACAAGAGATTCCACTTCGCTGGTAACATCCAGAATAAAAGGCCGCACATCGAGAATTTCTGTATGAACGTCCAGTCGTCCTGCAGCCATCTTTGCAAGGTCGAGAATCTGATCCACAAGATGGCGCAGATGATTTGCTGAAGCCTCAATTCGTTCAACAGGCTTCACCTGACGAGGTGCTAGATCCCCGTAGACACCTTCACGTAACAGGTCGACGAATCCGACGATGGCATTGAGCGGAGTTCGAAGCTCATGAGAAACATTCGCCAAAAACTCGTTTTTCATTCGACTGGCGCGTAGAAGCTCAGCCGACAGCCGTTCGAGCTCTTTGGACCGTTCAACGAGCTTCCGAGCTTGCCGTCGTTCATGATTCAGCAGGAGCCCCAGGCCCGCGAAGACAACAACAGCTAGAATATAGACTAACGGTTGCATTACTCAGCAATCCAGCTCAAGGAAACAATTGAGAAGCACAGACCTCGATAATATTCGTGGATGATGCCCGACGCGATGACGGAACGCCAGCAGCTCGTTCATCTCCTTGCCATGCGTTCCGTAAAAACAGGACATTTCACACTGGCTTCCGGAAAGTCTTCCAATCTTTACATTGACGCGCGACTCACGACAATGAGTCCAGAGGGACTTTCGCTCATTGGGCCTCTGGCAATCCACATGTTGAAAGCTGCCGAGTGGGAACTGGATTCCATCGGAGGACTCACACTAGGTGCAGACCCAATAGCATACTCAATCAGCTACGCGAGCAATTTTACTCCACCATTACTTCGCGCATTTACCATCCGAAAAGAAGCAAAGACACACGGAACCGGAAAGTTGATCGAAGGGGCCTTCCTTCATGGAGATCGCGTAGTAGTTGTGGAGGACGTAATAACCACGGGCTATTCCGCCTTGAAGGCTATCGATGCTGTCAAAACCGCGGGCGGATACATAGCAGGCGTATTCACACTTGTCGATCGCCAGGAGGGTGGCCGTGAGGCAATTGAAAACGCCGGCCATAAGGTCATCTCAATCACCCATCGTAGTGAGCTGGTGTCTTTGATTTCACGCGCAGACGAGCATCCAGATTCCGTTGTCTCATAATCCAACCAGGAGATGCAGCTACAGGTCGAAAATCACGAAGAACTGCAACATATGGCAGGATAAGCTTCTCACGAAAGTAAAGCAGCATTCCTGCACCATCATACCGCTCCCGGAAGACCACGGGCGACACTTGCATCATTGCTCTAATGTGACGCCCAAAGCTCTGCGGGGAGGAGTAATCCAGGTAGTTGGCCACACTAGCCACCGAGAGACCAGGATTCTCGAAGAGCTTTGCGGCTCTGATGAGTCGAGCCAGTGCTAAATAACGCTTCGGTGGTGGCAAGTGTGCTCGAAAGAACCGACTCATCAGCGTACTCGGCAGAATACAGAGTTGCTGAGAAAGCTGACGGACAGTATGAACGCGCGGTGAGTGACTGAAGAGAAGCTCAAAGAACTTCCAGCAATCGGGTGGAGCACCAACCAAGTCTGCACTCAGCCGTCCCAACGCTGTGCGCTGCAGATCACTTGAGCGCTCGGCAGCAAGAATCTCACGAAGTGACTGCCATCCTGAAGGTTGACGAGCATCAATCAGGATTCGAACCCCGAGTTGACCCAGGGCGAGCAGGAACTGAGGAGTCGCATACTGAGTCTCAGTAAGCAGAGCCATGGCTGGAACTCGTGGAAACTCCCGGACCATTGCCGCCATACGTGCACTACTCTGCAATCCATAGCGAGCAATAGAAACCAGCACAGCACCAGCTCGTCGCTGACGTAAATCAGCAATCACTTCATCAAGAGATTCTCGATGAAGCGCACAGTACAATCCTTGGGCTGCTGCGTCCACTCGAGCCCTTTCACTCGGCGTAAGGATTGTTGTCACAGGCATTGGCGGCAATACTGATCTAGAGCTAGCCATGAAATACTCCGAAAGAGTTATATCAGATTTGCACTCCAGCCAGTATAAAAGGGACACGTCAGCATCCCGTCAGCGCCTGAAGACATCCAGATTGAGATTAGTGCTAAACCGTCAGTCCGGTGTATATATTGGATGTCAGGTGCAATCAGTCGGGCGGTCGCGATTTAGACTCTTTAAGAGTCTAAATCGAGGAAAGTCCGGGCTCCGTGGATAAGGCTGCCAGGTAACACCTGGGAATCAGAGAAGTGATTCTCTGGTTACGGAAAGTGCCACAGAAAACAGACCGCCAAGGGAAACCGAGGTAAGGGTGAAATGGTGGGGTAAGAGCCCACCGCGCTTATGGCAACACAAGCGGCATGGTAAACCCCAGTTGGAGCAAGGCCAAGTAAACGGCGAGAGATTATCCACCTCGATAAAGACGCCATGGGTAGGCTGCTAGAGACCACGAGTGATCGTGGTTCGAGACAAATGACCGTCGAGATGGCTCAGCCATCAGACAGAACCCGGCTTATAGACTGATTGCCTGAAGCAGAACAAGCCCTTTACAAATCTCTGTAAAGGGCTTGTTCTACTTTCCAACTAGCTTTCCGCTAGACTTTCAAACTAGTCCACAAGCCTTAGAGGCATCACCAGGCAGAGATATGTTGCTGAATCAGACCAACCTTCTGGTTCCAACGTTGCAGCTCGCTCTGGAGCTTTGAACGTAAGCTTCACCTCATCAGTCGGAATATATCGAAGAATCTCGAGAAGATAGCTCGCATTAAATCCAATATCGAGCTGGTCACCTACGTACCTGATCGGCAATTCGTCCTGAGCCTCACCGAGATCGGGCGTCTGTACACTGAACTTCAACATGCCGGAATTAAACGAGAGACGAATTCGATGAGTCTGATCAGATGCAACAACTGACATTCTCTTCAAGGCACTAACTAGAGCTGCTTTATCAATCACCGCGTTTCGATCATTATCACGCGGGATAACCAATTCATAGTTCGGGTATGGTCCTTCAATTAACCGAGTAAAAACAGAAGTAAATGGTGATCTAAATCCTATATGATTTTCACCACGGGCTATCTCGAGCTCTTCTTCGGCCGGGAACAACCGCTTCACTTGCTCAAGTGCCTTCGGTGGAATAATCAGATCATGAGAGGGCCCTGAAGATACCTCAACCGGGACCTCCATCCTTGCTAAACGGTGTCCATTTGTGGCCACCATTGCCATTCTGTTACTCTTCAGCTCCCATAAGACCCCATTCAAAATCGGCCGGCTTTCCTCCGTTGATACAGCAAACGAAGTATGAGAAATCAATTTCTGTAGATCTCCTGATCGAACACGCCAACTCTCCGAAAACTTAACGTTCGGAAACGTTGGAAACTCATCTCGCGGAAGACCCAGCAGTTTGAACCGCGACCGTCCACACTCAAGTGTAATCCGCTGCTCTCCTACAGCTGCCATCTTTACCGGAGATGGGGGCAATTCCCGAGCTATCTCAGATAGTTTTTTCGCAGGAATTGTTACAGCTCCAGGTGCTTCGATATCTGCACTAACCTCCGTTGTAACAGCTATATCCAGATCGGTCCCGGAAAGCCGAATTCCTCTGTCTGTTGTCTCTAAAAGAATATTAGCCAAGACCGGTAGAGTCGTCTTGACCGGGATGCTTCCTGTGACAGCTGCCAGGCCTTCTTGAAGTTTTTCTCGAGATATCGTGAGCCGCATGCCGTCAGGATCCTGTTATTTGGGTAGGTTGTTCTCCGTGGTCACTGCCTGAAGCTATCCTTGTTATAAAAGGTTAGTAGTCGTAGTAGAGCTGTTGAGTGTTGTTCTCGATGGTGGAAGGTATTTGATGTGAGAGAGTTGTGCTATGATGCTTCATGTTCGTTGTTGGTGAAGTAGTGTGGACTATGATCGTAAGGCCTCGAGCTGGAGCCGGATTTTGTGGATACGGGTTTTGTATGATGGGTTGGTGTCTAGAATTTCTGCTGTTTTTTCTATGCTGTGGATGACTGTTGAATGGTCTCGACCACCGAAGGCGTTGCCTATTTCGACTAATTGAGTGCCGAGGAGATCTCGTGTTAGAAACATTGCAATGTGGCGTGGGATCGTTAAAGCCTTGGTACGTGTCTTTGATCTGAGTCCTTCTGCAGTGACACCCCATTCCTGGGCGACCAGCTGCTGGATAATGTTGATAGTAAGGGTTGAGGAAACTTGATGGTTTAGCTCTCCGTTTATTGGGCGGAGCTTATCACGCAGAGCTTCATGTGCAAGATCGATAGAGATCTCCTTGTGCTTGAGTGAGGCAAACGCGAGGAGCTTGATGATTGATCCTTCGAGTTCACGAACACTGGATTTTACATTTTCAGCAATGAAGCGGATTACATCTTCAGGGATTGTGTGTTGCAAATGGTCGAGTTGTGCTTTTTGCCGGAGAATTGCGACTCGGTGCTCAAAATCTGGGAGTTGGATGTCTGCTACCATTCCCCATTGAAAGCGACTGATTAAACGTGCTTCGAGTCCCGGGATGTCTGAAGGTGGACGATCGCTTGTCAGAACAATCTGATGGCCTGCTTCATATAATGCATTGAATGTGTGGAAGAACTCCTGCTGAGTTGCCTCCTTTCCGCGGAGGAAATGCACATCGTCGATGAGTAACAGGTCAGTCTCGCGATACTGCCGGCGAAAGCTAAATGTGGTGTGGTTCTGAATCGATCCAATCAGCTCGTTGGTAAACTGCTCGGTGCCAACGAAGCGGATCCTCATTTGTGGGTTTCGCGAGACGATATCATGGGCAATGGCCTGCATCAGATGAGTCTTACCTATCCCAGTATCGCCGTAGATGAAGAGAGGGTTATAGACCTTTCCTGGTGCTTGGGAGACGGCATGTGCTGCCGCTGCGGCAAGCTCGTTCGATTTGCCGATGACGAAGTGATCAAAGGTGTAACGGGAGCTAAGTGGCGCTTGGTTGGCGCCTAAATGGCTTCGTGCTGTGGCGAAAGAGGATACCGGAAGGGCTACAAAGAAATCCATTTGTGACCTCTTTTTTCGCTCTTCGTTGACCTTGAAGACCACTCTGATTGGGTGGCCGAGGGCTACCGGGCCATATGTGGAAAACAATTCTGCGTGTTTGGACTCATTCCAGTCGGCAGCAAACTGATCAGGAACCCCAACTGATATTATGTCTCCATCCAAGCTGAGAGCTTCAGTCGGCTCGAGCCATGTTCTGAAAGTCTGCTCAGGAATGTCGATCCGAGCTCGGTCGAGTAGGCGTTTCCAGACTTCCGAAGCTGTCAGTGACATAGGGGACGGCAACCGTAGCCAAAGAATGTGGAAAAGTCAATCTGTATTTCGGTGAATTACTTCACATGGCTTGAGGTATGTTATGTAGTGGGATAGTTTTATGAGCTATTTACGAAATTTGTCGATTTAGCTTTCTTGGTGATCTTAATGGGTAAGCCAACCTATCGTCCGCGCAACAAACGCCGTATCAGGACCCATGGTTTTCGGGAGCGAATGTCAACCCGATGGGGTAGGGCGGTACTCAGTCGGCGACGCAAGAAGGGGCGTAAGCAGCTAGCGGTACGCCTGCCGAGTAAATACGCGGGCGCCTAAGCGGAGCTCGTATTCACGTCGGTATAGACTTACGCGTGACAGCGAGCTGAAAAAAATCAAAGGAGCAGGGAAAAGGCTAAAAGCTGGCTGTATCGAGGCCAGTGTGGTCGTCTCCCTGCTCTCTTATTGTCGGGTTGCTGTAGTGGTAGCGAAGTATGGTCACACGGTGGTGGAACGGAACCAGCTTCGTCGGCGTCTCCGGGAACTGGTTCGGGTCTGGCTTATTCCCAGGTTTTCCGGCTTGGATATCATAGTTCGTGCCCTGCCGAGCGCCTATGCAGCGGATTTCAAAGGGCTTGCTCTCGAGGTTGAGCAAATCCAGGTACGGCTGATGGCTGAATTTCCGGCTACCTGATGCGAAATCCTCTTATTCTGATCATCCGAGGCTATCAGCTTTGGGTTTCGCCGTTACTCCCTGCAGCATGTCGCTATTATCCGACGTGCTCAGCGTATGCGATTGAAGCTCTTGAGCGCCATGGACCCGTGAGTGGAAGCTGGCTGGCAATCCGCCGAATAGCGCGGTGTCACCCGTTTCGAGCGGGTGGATATGACCCGGTTCCCTAATGGAAAGACGATACTTTCTGGCGTTACTGCTGGCTGCAGCGGTTGTTGCTATAACTCAGTTTCTTTTTCCTGTTGCGCCTCCAGTACCGCCGCCGGTCGACGTCAAGCGTGATACAGTCAGCTCTGGGGTCGCTCCGAAAGCTCCGGTTCAAGAGAGCCTACCCTCGGCGACTGAACAACCCCGTGCGGCAGCGACCGATTCTGTCAGTTCAGTGAATATTCGACCGGAAATCACGACAGTCGACACCAAACGCTCCACTTATCAGTTCAGCAGCATCGGAGCAGCTCCGACTTTAATCCGTCTCAAGGATTATAAGAACCTCACGTCTTCAGGTGGGGTCGTAGAGCTACAGGCTCCCGGCGAGCCTTTGTTGAAGTATGGGCTGGTGCATCAAGGCGACACGGTATCACTCGACCGGGTTCCATTTCGAGTTACACGCGAGGGGGATCCAGCGAGTGGCGGCGCGCTCACCTATAGTGCAACGGTCGACAACTTCAATGTGACGATCAGGTACGGCTTTGTTCCTGATCGCTATATGGTGAGCATTAATGGTCGAGTCGATGGACCAGCAGAGAATGTCTATCTTCTGACGCAGCTTCCATCGACCCTCAGGCCTACGGAGTCAGACACCACCGCTGACTTGAATAGCCTGGCGTATTCGTTCAAGCCGCAACGGGACAATGCCCGGCTTGTGCAGTTTGGAAGCCTCGATCCGGGTGAGCAAGAGCTTGCAGCCGGGCCGCTGACATGGGCTGCGGTAAAGAACAAGTACTTTGTGCTAGGGGCGTTAAACCCACCAGGTAGCACGTTCGATGAGGTGAGCTTGAAGGGCGGTCCACGGACATCCAAGCTCGCGACAACCGCCTCCGCGACGATTGTAAAGGCGATCAAAGACGGGAATTTCACGATGGACCTGTATGCAGGTCCTCAGCAACAGAACGAGCTCGTTGCAGTAGGTCGAGACTTCGATCACGTAAACCCTTTTGGATGGCGTTTTCTGCAGGGGATGGTTCAGCCTATTGCGACACTCTGTGTTCGTCTTCTCCTATGGATGCATGAAGTACTGCAGCTGAGCTACGGGTGGGTGCTGGTGATCTTTGGCGTCCTGATCCGGATTCTTCTCTGGCCGCTCAACCAGAGTGCAATGCGCTCCGCCATGAAAATGCAGGACATTCAGCCGCGGCTGGCAGAGGTGCAGAAGAAGTACAAGGACAAGCCGGAGAGGCAACGGGAAGAGATCATGAAGGTGTACAAGGAGGCTAACGCCAGTCCGTTCACCGCGCTCACTGGATGCCTGCCGGCTCTCATTCCGATGCCTGTACTTTTCGCGCTGTTCTTTGTTTTCCAGGGCACCATCGAGTTCAGGGGCGTTCCCTTCATGTGGCTTCACGATATCTCAATGAAGGATCCCTACTACATCCTTCCGGTTCTGATGGGAGTTTCGATGTATGTGCTTTCCTGGATCGGCTTGCGTAATGCACCGCCAAATCCGCAGGCCAAGATGATGAGCTACATGTTTCCAGTAATGATGACTTTTGTCCTCGCGAACATGGCTTCCGGTCTGAACCTCTACTACACGGCACAGAACCTCGCCGCTCTTCCACAGCAATGGCTTCTGGCGAGAGAGCGCGCACGACGCAAGCGCTTGACGTAGGCGACCGAGGGGAAGATGCAGATTACCTACATTGGTCACGCAACGCTACTAATTGAGCTTGCGGACCGAACCTTCCTTACAGATCCGAACTTTGATCCGGCTCTTGGCAAGTTTCTACCAAGAGTCAGTGCGCCAGGAGTGGCGATCAAGGCTCTGCCGCGTGTCGATGCGATAATCATTACGCACGCGCACGCGGATCATTTATCGTTCAAATCTCTCGATGCTCTGTCTCAGGAAATTCCGATTTATGCCCCGCCTGCCATCGCCCGATGGTTGAAACGGCGAGGCTATGCCATGGCTCAGCCAATTGCTCCCGGAGAGTCGGTTCAAAGCGGAGGAGTCGAAATCCGCGCCGGCGCAGCAACACATCGAGGGAATCGTTACGCTGTCGATCGGTGGCGGAGTGCCGCCAATACGTATCTATTTGATACTAATGCACTTTCCTGCTTCTTTGCCGGAGATACGGGGCTGACTCCGGAAAGCACCCATCTCGTTGAGAATCATGTGACCATTGCCGGGCGTCGGCTAGATATGGCACTGCTGCCAATCGGCCATGCTCCATGGTGGAAGCCCGGGTTTCGAAAAGGCCATCTGACGAGCGGCGACGCACTCACCCTGTTTGACCGGCTGGATGCGAGGTATCTCATCCCGTACCACTGGGGCACGTTCGATCACGTGACATCCAAGGCTCATGATGCGATTTATCGCCTCAGAGCGCAGCTGCCCGGACATCCGAAAAGCAAGATGGTGCAGATTCTCGAGCCCGGGATGAGCTTCAATCTGCCATCGAGCGAGGGGTGATCTCGAGTCCCGGTTTGGGGCAGAGCATTGCCGGAGGCCGAGATACTATTGTGGCGCTTGGCACAGTTCCCGGGAGAAGTGCGATAGCGGTTGTGCGGCTGAGTGGAGAAGACGCGTTCGGTATTGGGGCGAAGCATATCGATCCCTGGCCAGCCGACTCCCGTGAAGCTTCGCTATGCATGGTTCATGACGGCGGGCGGATCCTGGATCAGGCGATTGTGACGGTCTATGTGAGGCCGTACTCATTCACCGGCGAAGACGTTGTGGAGATCTCGACCCATGGCGGGCACACCGTGCCTGCATCGGTGATTGCTGCGTTGATAGGCTCAGGTGCGAGAGAAGCACTGCCAGGGGAGTTCACACGCCGGGCAGTGCTCAACGGAAAACTCGACATTATTCAGGCGGAAGCGACCGGTGATCTCATCGATGCCCAGACACACGCCATGCAGCAGGCTGCACTGGGGCAGCTCGAGGGGGGCCTGTCGTCGCGAATTGCTACGGTTCGCGAGAGCGTACTTTCTCTGGAGTCCCTCCTCGCGTACGACATAGACTTTCCCGAGGAGGATGATGGTCCCGTCTCAAGGGATCGAGTGCTCCAGTCGGCGAATCTCCTGCTGGAATCTCTCGATATCCTTCTTGCAACCATTCCGGTTGGTCAGATCGTGAGGGAAGGAGCGATCACTGTAATCGCTGGAGAGCCAAACGCAGGCAAATCCTCCCTGTTCAACGCACTTCTCGGAGAAAACCGAGCTATCGTCACCGAAATTCCGGGAACAACCCGTGATGCACTTGAAGGAGTGATTGACGCAGGGCGCTGGCCCATACGCCTGATTGATACGGCTGGTCTTCGGGAAAGTGGTGAGTTGGTGGAGCAGCTCGGAATTGAGATGAGCGAGAGGTACGTGGCTCGGGCTCATATTCTGCTCGCCTGTGGCGAAAGCAAAGACTCCATGATGCGAGCCGGTTCGATTTTGTCGCGGATTTCGTCAGCGCCGGTGGTTTCGGTTCTGACGAAGAGTGATCTTGGTGTAAACGAAACGCCGGAACGGCCAGACGAAGAACACCCGGGGTACATCAATATCAGCGCTATGACGGGCGAAGGGCTGGACCGCCTTCAGAATGAAATTGACGTTGTCCTTACCGAGACTTATGGAGAGCTCGCGCCGGAGTTGCCCGTTCTGGTGCGGGCAAGGCACATCCAGGGCATAAATGTCGCCCGTGCTGAAATTGCCGAGTTCAAATCCGTGTGGACGGACGGGTCTCTGCCTGCACCAGTAGCGGCAGTACACCTTCGAACGGCAGCAGTCGCACTGGAGACACTGATTGGCGCGGTGAGCACCGAAGACGTTCTGGAGCGAGTGTTCAGTGCTTTTTGTGTAGGGAAATAACGGGCTAAGCGCTCTCTGCCGCCTCTCCAGCGCTCGCCATTATTTCTTTAGCGCCTGCCCTCGCAGTCCACGCGTAGCCCCTGGTGGCAATTGCATGCTCGGCCATCTTTGCGCCGACATAATAGCCTGCCCGCTCGGGTAGAATTTGATCGCCGATCCGTCTCCTCTCGTCTGTCATGCCCTCGGAGAGGTACTTCAAGCGCAGCCCGAGACCAGCACTGTTGAGCTCGGCTGCCAATGCGCGGGCCACCATGGGCTCCATCTCACGAATACGGGCATATTCGCGGCGGTCATAGCCGAAGTACTCCCAGGCAGCATGCCCCGGACTGATTACGCGAGAGACGTGAACTGCAATGCCCTCGTTGATGATCAGCTCTCGAAGGCTTACCCGTTTTCCCGTCTCCCAATAGGAGTAGTACCCCTCCATATCTTCGATAACTTGGCGCATCTCGCTTCGGCTTTCGGGTGACGTGTAGCGGACAGCGTGGGCAATTTCGTGCGCAAGCCAGAGAGGAATGAGCTCTGGGTCGAGCCCCAGCCCGTGAGTCTCGGGGTTTGCGATGCTTGTGAAGTGCTCGAGACAGACGAAGGCAATTCCCCGTCCGTTTACCACCAGCTCGCCTGCATTGGCTGCTCCGACGCCGACCATCAGCACTACATCGATATCGGAATCAACATCGAGAAGAGCGCGACACTGTTCTTCGGTATTTCTGGCGAGAGAAACAACGTCCATTCTCTCGAGCATCGTCCGAAGGTCTCCTCGGCCGGCAAGAGCAGCTGATCGAGCTACGTCGGCGAAATGTGGTCCATCAGGATCGAGGACGTAATTTGCCCAGTAAGCCTGAAGGATGTTGCGGTGGGTGTCGAAGTAGCGGTGGTATGCCGCGATGCGATCGGTGCTGTTAAGAACTGCGAAGAAATCAGGCAGCAGGTTAATCAGCATCAACGACCAGGTCGCGAGGAATTCATTCAGCGCGGCGCGCTTTTGGATGCGAGAAAATACGTTCGAAGGAAATGCTGAACAAGAGCGATGTAGTCCGACCTTGACAAAAAAGCTGGCACAGAATTTCCCATCGTCCCTTTCGGATTGCATCTCGAGGTGATATGACGACTCTCCGTCAGATAGAACTCTGTTGTCCGATCTGTCGGCACAGCTTCCAGTCCCAGGCGGTCGTTTCAACGAATGCCTTCGGTGGCAAGCGGACCGATTTCCATGAGTGTGCGTCGGGGACTCAGCCCCTCGCCTATCTCATCCACATGTGCGACGAATGCGGGTACTCGGGTGGCGAGCGAGACTTTTCAGGAGCTACTGAAGTCAGCCTGCTCGTCAAGGAGCACGTCTTGAACGAGCTTGCTCCTCGTACTCCGTCAAGCACATCAGGATCGGCAAAATATGAAGCCGCAGTGAAGGTCGCCAAGTGGCAGGGAGTCGAACCGCGTCAGATTGCGGATCTTTTGCTCCGTGCTGCCTGGTGTTGCGTTGATGAGGACGACGTCGAAGCCGAGCGATACTTCCGGTGGCTGGCAGCATGGAGCTTCGAGGAAGCACTTGTCAGCTACGACGGGGTCTCTGTCGAAGAACGGGCAATCCTCACATATCTGGTTGGAGAGCTCTGGACGCGAGTCGGCGACATTGGTCAGGCCAGAGACTGGTTCGACCGTGTTCCCGAGGAGGTAACGGATCCGGAGAGTCAGCATTGGATTCTCGCCGCAGCCGATCAGCAGCGAACCGATCCTCAGGCGTGGTTTGGCTAAGGGGTATCAGCGTGTTCCAAAAAGCCTGTCACCGGCGTCGCCCAAACCGGGCAGAATGTACCCTTGCGCGTTGAGCTCTCGGTCGAGCGCCGCGCAGTACACCTGAACATCAGGGTGCTCGGAGGCGAGGCGCCTTACGCCCTCAGGCGCAGCCACCAGGCACAGGAACCGAATCCTCGTAGCACCAGCTCTCTTGAGAGAGGAAACGGCAGCGGCTGCGCTTCCGCCGGTAGCCAGCATTGGATCGAGAACGAAAAAATCCCGCTCGGTCGCGTCGCCCGGAACCTTGAAGTAGTAGTCGACAGGCTGGAGTGTATCGTGATTGCGGTAGAGACCGATGTGTCCCACCCTCGCAGCCGGGACAAGTCGGAGAATTCCCTCCACCATTCCCAGGCCGGCCCGCAGAATTGGTACGAGGGTCAGTTTTTTCCCGCTGATGTGCCACCCGGCTGCATCCTCTAGTGGAGTTGTCACTGGAAGCGGCTCGAGGGTGAGGTCGATGGTGGCCTCATAGGCCATCAGCATTGCGATCTCGTCGACGAGCTCCTTGAAGATCTTTGTCGGAGTCTCGCGGCTGCGCATTATCGTCAGCTTGTGCTGAACGAGTGGATGCCGGATTATTGTGAGTGTCGGGAATTCCTTCGTG
>JALYJX010000013.1 GCA_030775065.1 Gemmatimonadota bacterium
CGGATCTCCAGGTCGTGCGTGGCCAGCGTGAAGCCCGCGCCCAGTTCTTCCAGCGAAGCCAGCGCCTCGAGGCGCTTCTCGGCATCGGCCGTCATCGCCTTCCGGTTCGGCACCACCAGGTAGGCGTAGGCGCGATGGTGGGAACGGCCCACCCGGCCGCGCAGCTGATAGAGCTGGGCCAGGCCGAAGCGGTCCGCACGGTTGATGATGATGGTGTTGGAGGCGGGGATGTCGAGCCCCGACTCCACGATGGCGGTGGAGACCAGGACGTCGGCCTGGCCGTCCACGAACTTCACCATCACCCCTTCCAGCTCGCGCTCCCCCATCTGGCCGTGCCCCATCACCACCCGGGCCTCCGGGACCAGGCTCTTGATGAAGGTGGTCATGGAGGCGAGCGACTGGATGCGATTGTGGACGAAGAAGACCTGGCCGCCGCGATCGAGCTCCCGAGCGATCCCCTCCTCGATGAGCGCCTCGTCCCACGGCTCGACGAACGTGAGCACCGGCGAGCGGTCGCGCGGCGGCGTCTGCATCAGCGTCATGTCGCGCAGGCCGGCGAGCGAGATGTGAAGCGTGCGCGGAATGGGGGTGGCGGTGAGAGTGAGCACGTCCGTCTCGAGCTTCAGATGCTTGAGCCTCTCCTTGTGCTTCACCCCGAAGCGGTGCTCCTCGTCGACGACGATGACGCCGAGGTTCTTGAATCGAACGTCGGGACTGAGGAGGCGATGAGTCCCGATGACGATGTCCGCCCTTCCGTCCGCAAGCTCCTCGATCACCGCCTGCTGCTGCTTCGAAGTCTCGAAGCGGCTGAGAGTGCGAACGACCACGGGAAAATCCGCAAGACGGTCGCCGAACGTTCGCGCGTGCTGCTCGGCGAGAATTGTCGTTGGCACGAGCACCGCCACCTGCCGGCCCGATTGAACTGCCTTGAACGCGGCGCGCACGGCGATCTCTGTCTTTCCGTATCCGACGTCGCCGACGAGCAGCCGATCCATCGGCCTCGCGCGCTCCATGTCGGATTTGACGTCAGTCGTGGCGGTCCGCTGGTCGGCTGTATCCTCGAACAGAAATGAAGATTCCAGCTGCCTCTGCCATGGGGTGTCGGGCAGGTGCGGCGCACGCGTGGCGACCTTCCGGCGAGCATAGAGGTCGAGCAGCTCAGCGGTCATCTCCTGAATCGCCGCGCGAGTTCTGTCGCGCTGCTGCGCCCAGCGCTTTCCACCGAGGGAATGCAGGCGCGGAGGCGGGGCGTCGCGTGTGATGTCAGCCGCCGATCGGTAACGCTCGATCTGGTCGATCCGGTAGAGCGGGACGTTCAACCTGTCGCCGCCCTCGTACTCGATCACGGCCGCCTCGACCGTGCTCTCGCGGAAAAAGACCTTTTCGATCCCGCGATAAATGCCGACACCGTGCTCGAGATGGACGACGTAGTCTCCCGGCGTCAGAGCGGTGAGGCTCTCGATTGCCGAGCCGGTTGCATAGCGGCGCGATCTGCGGATGCGGCGCTCGCGGCGGAATATCTCGTGGTCGGTGAGAACGCGAAGGCCCTGATTGTCACCCCATGGCGGAATGACGAAGCCGCCGTGGAGAACTCCAATCGCCAGAGCGGCGTTCGGAGGACGCCTTCCCTCCGACAGAAGCTCGTCGAGCCGCTCGGCCTGCCCCGCATTGTCGCAGAGAATGATCGTCGAGAGCCCGTCGGCTACCACTTCGCGGAGCCGTTTCATGTCTCGGAGAATCGGCTCAGGCGGAGTGAGCGGGAAATTCACCGAGCGAATCTCGATCTCCTGATCGGGGGCCGCAGTCGCAGCGGGGTCCCGACCGGCGCTCCGTTGGTCTTCGATGAAATCGGGACGGCGCTCGCCGTCACCCGTGCTCAGCGCGACGAGACCGAGCGCTCGGAGCGCGCGAACGATCTCGACAGGAGCGGCAAAGAGCTCCTCCCGGTCCGGTGCATCTTCTCCGCGGCGACGCGCGAGCTCGATGTGATGCTGCGCCTCTTCCCACGTGCGATGCAGCTCCGGGGCTACATGGCTGTCCTCCGGTATTACGAGGATCGTATCCGGCGGGAAAAGCGAGACGATCGAGACGCGCTCGCTTTCCTCGGCCGGCCCGGTTAGCTGGCCGTCGACGGGAAGTATGAGCGCGAGGTCTGCGTCTCTCGTGGATCGCTGGCTCACCAGATCGAAATGCCTGAGCTCCGCGATCGCGTCGCCCCAGAATTCGAGGCGCACCGGCTGGGCCATGCCGAAACCGTAAATGTCGAAGATCCCGCCACGGACACTGAACTGCGCGACGTCGTCTACCATCGAAGAGCGCTCGAATCCGATGGACACGAGATGAGTGGCTAGATCTTCAGGACGCCGCGTGTCGCCTTTTCTCAGCTCCAGGCGTGTATGCGCCAGCGCCCTCGGGAGCTGAGTCCGCTCGAGCAGCGCCCGCGCCGTGGTGAGGAGAATCCGAACGTCGCCGCGGGCGAGACGCTCGAGAGTCTCGACGCGCTCGCCGGCGACTTCCGCGTGCGGCTCGGCTTCTCCGAATCCTTCACGGGGCGGATAGAACGCGACCGGCAGCTCATCGTCCAACGATTCGAGATCCGCAAGCCAGCGCTCGGCAGCCGCCACGCTTTCGGCAACGACGACGAAAAACCGCCCGGGACCCTGACGGCTCAGGGCGGCGGTGACGACGCTGTCGCTGGAACCTTCGAGCCCTGAGAGGTGTAGGCGCGGGCAGAGGGGCGGAAGCGCTTCTGCCGATCGTGTGAATTCGGGAAGCGCCTCGACGGCCTCGAGTAATGCTGGCAGTGACACCGCGCGCAAGGTATAGTACTTACAGCCCTCGGGGTAGCCGAGTACGCGGCATGATAAAGGAGCGGTGATGAGACAGAACCGGCTGGTCCTCGCGGCAGCATCGCTGCTCGTCATCGCCGGCAGCGCCCACGCGCAACGAGTGGATGGTGCCCGCCCAAGGGGCACCGACCGCAGCTACGGACGCGCGCCCGAAGTAGAGGTCTGGATCGATCGCTACGTCTTCAGATCAGGCGAGCGCATTCGTACGTACTTCGAGAGCGAGCCCGGTGCCTACGTCACGATTCTCCGTGTCACGACAGCCGGAAACGTGTCAATCCTTTATCCGCGACGCCCCACCGCTCAGCGACAATACCGTAATGAGCTCGCCAACGACGAGGTACCTTTCGGCGGACGCCGGGAGTTTTATCTCAACGAGCCCGAAGGCGTAGGATATGTCTTCGCTGTCGCCTCTTTCGAGCCTTTCGATTACCGCGCGTTCAACAGCGGCGGGCAGTGGACCACGACGCGCCTCGCGGGCTTTGGCTACGGCGACCCGTACAGAGCCGTAAACAGTTTCATCTCCAGAACTCTGACCGAGCGCGCGGACTATTCCACGGATTACATCCAGTACCAGGTCATCGAGGGCAGCCGATACGACCGCTACGGGTACGGCTCCGGGTACGGATACGGGTCGGGTCATCGGGGTGGATGGTACGAAGATCAGTACTACACCTGCCTCAGGTATTACGGTTTGCAGGCGGTCAGCTACTGCCGCTCGTACGCCGGTTCCGGCATCGGCGGATTCCCATACATAGTCGTGCGGCCGCCGCAGACACCGGCTCCGGCAACTCCGACACGCACGGTACGTCGCCCGAAGATGGCACCACCGGGTAGAATCATTCCCGACCCCGGCGTTACGGTAGACGCCGCGAATTCAGACCAGGGTTCTTTCTCGAAATATTCCGGCGCACGCGAACGGTCGGCTTCGCCGCGAGTCATCGACAATAGTGACAATCTGAAAGTCGAGCGACGGCAGAAACCCCAGCCGGTGCGCGACGAGCCGGCGCCGCATGTGATCACGCAGCCGCGTCACGAGCCCGCGCCGGTGCAGCGCTATGAGGCGCCGCCTGCGCCTCGTCATGAGCCGCAGGCTGTGCAACGGTATGAGCCGCCGCCGGTGCAGCGATACGAGCCCCCGAGAGTGGAGCAGCGACAGGAGCCGCGTCCGGCGCCGGTAGCGCGCGAGCATCCAGCTCCGAGGGTCGAACCCGCTCCGCCGCCACCGCCGCCGTCGCCGACCCAATAGACAACACTTTCCGGGGCGCTATCGCCCTGGCGGTCTACGGCGAAGATCGCGGATTTCACGAATCGAACGGATCAGAAGCAATTTCTATGTAGTTTTGAACGTCAGAGCATCCGCCTCTGATCCGTTCTGATCCGTTCTGATCTGTCGAATCCGCTTCCATGAACCTCGATCACATCCGGAATTTCTGCATCGTCGCCCACATCGACCACGGCAAGTCCACGCTTGCCGATCGGTTGATCGAGGCGACGGGCATGCTGCAGAAGCGCGAGATGAAAGCGCAGGTGCTCGATACTCTCGACCTCGAGCGCGAGCGCGGAATCACGATCAAGCTCAACGCCGTGCGGATGAGCTATGGCGCGCAGGATGGAAGCACTTATGAGCTCAATCTCATCGACACTCCGGGTCACGTGGACTTCACCTACGAAGTCTCGCGGTCCCTTGCCGCGTGCGAGGGCGCAATCCTCGTCGTCGACGCATCGCAGGGAATCCAGGCGCAGACCCTGTCCAACCTTTTCCTGGCTCTCGACGCGGGACTCACGATCATTCCCGTGCTGAACAAGATCGACCTGCCGGGCGCCGAGCCCGAGCGGCGGAAGCAGGAAGTTCACGATCTTCTCGGCGTCGATCCCGATGAGATTCTGCTGGTGAGTGCGAAGGAGGGAGTCGGCATCAGCGAGCTGCTGGAGGAAATAGTCCGCCGCGTGCCTGCGCCGAAGGGTGATCCAGAGGGCCCGCTTCGCGCCCTCATCTATGACTCGTACTACGACAGATACCGCGGCGCGATTCCGAGCGTGCGTGTCGTCGACGGAGTTCTTCGCGAGGGCACGAAGATCACGTTCGGGGCGAGCGATTCCGTATATGAAGTCGCGGAAGTCGGGTACAACCAGCTGCGCCAGGTCAGTACGAGTGAGCTCGGCCCGGGGGAAGTCGGGTACGTCGTCGCCAACGTGCGCTCGGTGAAGGAAACGCGGGCTGGCGATACGATCTTCGACGCGGACAACAAGGCGCCGCAGCCGCTGCCGGGCTACAAGGAAGTACGGTCCTTCGTTTTCGCCGGCCTCTACCCGACAGATACGACGCAATACGAAACACTTCGCGACGCGCTGGAGAAGCTTCAGCTCAACGACGCATCGCTTCAGTACGAGCCGGAAACGTCCACGGCGCTGGGGTTTGGCTTTCGGTGCGGATTTCTCGGGCTTCTCCACATGGAGATCGTCCAGGAGCGGCTCGGCCGTGAGTACGAGCTCGAGCTTGTCACGACGGTGCCGAGCGTGGAGTATCGCGTTCACCGCGCCGACGGAGAGATGCAGCTGATCGAGAATCCATCGCTCATGCCGCCGGCGGCGGTCATCAACTATATCGAGGAGCCTTACGTCAAGGCCAGGATCATGGCTCCAGCCGACTACATCGGCGGCATCATGTCGCTCGGCACCGAGCGGCGCGGCATCTATCGCAACATGACTTACCTCGACACCGCGCGTGTCGAGTTCGACTGGGAGTTTCCGCTCGCGGAGATAATCCTCGATTTCTTCGACAGGCTGAAGACAATCAGCCGGGGCTACGCTTCGCTCGACTACGAGATCCTCGAGTATCGTCGAAGCGATCTTGTGAAGCTCGACATGCTGATAAACGGCGAGCCGGTGGACGCTTTCTCGGTGATCATCCACCGCGACAAGGCGTACGAATGGGGACGCAAGATTGCCGACAAGCTGCGGGAGCTCATTCCGCGGCAGCTGTTCGAGGTGGCAATTCAGGCTGCGATCGGACAGAAGGTGATCGCGCGCACGTCGGTCAAGCCTGTGCGGAAGGATGTTCTCGCAAAGTGCTACGGCGGTGACATCACGAGAAAACGCAAGCTTCTGGAGAAGCAGAAGGAAGGAAAGAAGCGCATGAAGCAGGTTGGCTTGGTGGAGATTCCGCAGGAAGCATTTCTCGCGGTCCTGCAGGTGGAGTGACGGATGGCCACGCTCGTTGTGCAGACGAGCTTTCTGGGCGACGTCGTCCTCACAACCCCACTTATCGCCGAGCTTGCGAAGCGCTCCCAGGTCGACGTTGTAACCACGCTGCCGGGCGCGAAGGTACTGGCCAACAATCCCGCAATTCGAAATACGCTCGTCTACGAGAAGCGCGACGGCGATAGAGGCGTCTCAGGATTCATCCGGATGGTAAACCGGGTTCGAGGTGCTGGTCGGAATGCAGGATCGCCGAATGGCAGTTACGACGCGGCTTACATGGCGCAGGGCTCGTTGCGCAGTGCGATGCTCGCACTAGCGGCAGGAGTAAAGGAGAGAATCGGCTTCGACACGTCGGCGGGACGATCGCTCTACACGCAACGCGTGCGATACAACGCCGAGCTGCATCACGCGGAGCGACTGTGGTGGCTCTCGATGAGCGGATGCGCCGATCCGCCGCTGCCGGAACAAGTGCGGCCGCGCTTGTATCCAGACGATGACGATCGTCGCGCCGTGGACAGGCTTCTCTCCGAGCATGATCTCGCCGATCCCTTCATAGCGCTCGCTCCGGGAAGCGCCTGGGGAACGAAGCGGTGGCCGTTCTACCCGGAGCTGGCGACTTTGCTGCAGGAGCGCTTTGCGGTGGTCGTGGTCGGAGGAAATGGAGATGTCGCGACGGGCGAGACAATCGTATCGCAGCTACCGGCCGGCCGTGGTCTCAACGCCGCCGCGAAGCTGTCATTCCTTGGATCAGCCGAGCTGATCGCAAGAGCAACGGCGCTCGTCGCCAACGATTCGGCGTCACAGCATCTGGCGTCGGCGATGGGAACCCCCACAGTTACAATCTACGGGCCAACCGTCCCGGAGTTCGGCTTCGGCCCCCTGGCGCCGGGAAGCAGAACCGCGGGCGTGAGCGGGCTCGCCTGCCGTCCCTGTCACAAACACGGTCCTGCCCGTTGCCCGCTTGGACATTGGCGGTGCATGCGCGAACTTTCGTCCCATCATGTTCATGAGATCCTCACGAACACCATTCCTTAAGCGAGCTTTTGATTGACCGTCAGAGAGCAGTTCATCGTAGGAGTCGATCTCGGAGGAACTAACATCGCCGCAGGAGCGATGCCCACGGACGGAACCCGCGAGATCGCCATGCGCATGGGGCTGACCAGAGCCGATGAGGGCTCCGCGGCAGTAGTCGAGCGCATTGTCAGGATGATCGAGGACGTCATCGAGCAGACCCGGGCCGAGACCGGCGCTGAGAGATCGGATTTCCTCGGCGTAGGGATTGGATCTCCCGGACCTTTGGACCGCTCGAAAGGCGTCATCATCGTCACGCCAAACCTTGGGTGGAAAAATTTTCCGCTTCGCGATGAAGTCGGAAGCCGCGTGAATCTCCGCGCGTCTCTCGATAACGACGCGAACTGCGCGACGCTCGGGGAATGGTGGTGCGGTGCCGCGAAGGGTGGCCGGAACGTTGTCGGAATGACGATCGGCACCGGCATCGGCGGCGGTCTGATTCTCGACGGGAAGCTTTACCATGGCTCGTCGGATGCCGCCGGAGAGATCGGGCACACGACGATCGATTCGACCGGCCGGCGGTGCAAATGCGGCAACTACGGCTGCCTCGAGGCATACGCATCGGGCCCGGCAATCGCGCAGCGTGCGTGTGAGCTGGTGAAAGTGGACGGCGATTCGATTCTCCTCGAGATGGTCAACGGTGAAATCAGCCGCATCACGGCACAAACGGTATTCGAGGCGTCGAAGCGCGGGGACCCTGTCGCGATAGAAGTCGTCCGCGACACGGCACACTTCATTGGTATTGGAATCTCCAATCTGATAAACGTCTTCAATCCTGACACCGTGGTCATAGCCGGCGGCGTAACGCAGGCGGGCGATCAGCTGTTCGATCCAATGCGCGCCGAGGTGAGACGAAGAGCGTTCAAGTCGGCGGTGGACGCGTGCCGGATCGTTCCCGGGGCTCTCCCACTCTCTGCCGGCGTAGTTGGAGCTGTTGCGACCTTCAAGGCGCAGATGCTCGGAGATCTGTAGCGGCTGTGAAGCGCCGCGTTGGCGTCATCGGCACGTTCGTCTGGGACGTCATTCACGGCCGCGACCCTCACGATGCGCCGGTCGAGGAATGGGGAGGAATCACCTACACACTCGGGGCGCTCGATGCAGCGCTTCCCGGCGATTGGGAAATGGTTCCTCTCGTCAAGGTCGGCTTCGATCTCGCCGACCGCGCGCGCGACTTCATGCGACAGCTCGACAAGGTCGCACCGGATGCGGCGCCCATCGAAGTGCCTCATCACAACAATCGTGTGTCGCTCCAGTATCAGAGTGCGGAGCGGCGATGCGAGCGTCTCGCCGGCGGTGTGCCGAGCTGGAGCTGGCTCGGGCTCAAACCGCTGCTGTCGGGACTGGATGCGCTTTATGTCAACCTCATCAGCGGGTTCGAGCTGGACCTCGAGACGGCCCAGCTGCTTCGCGCGCATTTCAGGGGACCGATCTATTGCGACCTGCACTCATTGCTGCTGGCAGTTCAGCCGGACGGCATTCGAACGCTGCAGCCGCTGCCCAATCCTGCGGCATGGTGCCGGTGCTTTGACTTTTTGCAGGTCAACGAGGACGAGATGAGCATGATGGCAGCCGATCCCCTCGGCCTTGCGGCCATCGCTCTGTCAGCAGGCGTCAAAACCCTGAACGTGACAATGGGCAAGCGGGGCGTCGTCTACTTCGCGGCTCCGGGATTCGACAGCCTCGCCGATCTCGAGCGCCACGATCTTCAGAGTGCGACCGGACCGATTCGGACGGAGCTGCTGCCCGCGGTACCCGCCCGCCATGGCGCTGACGGTGATCCTACGGGGTGCGGAGACGTGTGGGGAGCGACATATTTCTCGCGTCTTCTGGCTGGAGAAAATATCGCCGAAGCGATGCGCGCCGCTCTCGTGGCCGCGGCAAGGAATGTCGACCATCGCGGGGCCAGTGGCCTTGCGCGCTACCTGCGGGGAGAGCTCAGCATCAAGTGACGAAAGTAATAGACGTCCCCCCTTCACTCGACGATCAAAGCTTCGAGCAAGTCTTCGAGGCGCTGGCTCCCCTCCCCCCTGATGAAAAAATCCTGATCGACGCGCGGCGCACCCGCTGGGCGTCGCCTTACGGCCTTACCGCGCTGCTGACCTTGGCGCAGACACGGTTGCAGAAGCCTGCGCTCGCCATCCCCGAGTCGGACGATACGGCGACTTACTGGGCACGCACGCAGTTTTTCCACTTCGCGGCCGAGCTCTACGAGATCAACGGAAAGATCCCGCGAGCACGCTCAACCGAGGATTTGAACGTGCTTCTTCCGGTCACTCCCGTGGCGAAGACCGAGGACATTCACGGGGTAGTGGACAAGATTCAGAATAAAGCGCAAGCTATGTTGATCGGAAGTCTTCACCTTGAGCCGAGCGCGACAATGCGCTTCACCATGGCGCTCTCGGAGATCTGTCAGAACGTGATCGAGCATGCCGGCCGCGGCGGATGGGTCGCCGTTCACGCGTATCGGTGGCAGAAACGACTCGGCAGGAAGGTCGTCGTAATCTCGGTGTGCGATGCCGGCATCGGGTTTCGGCAGTCGCTCGAGTCGGCGCACGGTCCGCGCGCAACTGACAGGTGGGACGACGGAATGGCACTCGAGGAGACAGTAATGCGCGGAGCAACGCGCTTCAGAGATCCTGGCCGCGGCCAGGGACTTGCCGGCGTACGCAAGTTCATCCACGACTGGACCGGAAAATTCAGCGTGCGGAGCGGAACCGCACGGATAGCGATCGTCCCCGAGTGGGACGGCGACGTGCCGATGCGGGAGAACCTTCCGTTTTTTCCGGGCGCTCAGGTACAGATCACGATTCCCGAGAGGATCGTGCCGTGATCAATCGCATCGATGTGAGCAGCGTTCTGCGAACCAGCGTCTGCGATCTCTATTCCAACCTCGTAACGCGGCCGACGGGTGCAATGGTTCGGCTCGGCATCGAGCATCAGCTCGACGAGATCGGCGACAGGGCGCTCACCATCCTCGATTTCTCGCACGTCAGGCTGCTCGATTTTTCCTGCGCCGACGAGATTGTCGCGAAGCTGCTGCTCCAGTACGTGAGCGTCGATATCCCGAGGCGCGAGGTGTACTTCGTGTTCTATGGAATGAGCGAGTCCCACATGGACGCGATCGAGACGGTACTGCAGCGGCACAGCCTCGCGCTCGTCTCGCAGCTCGCGGACGGAAATCCGCGTCTACTCGGCGTGATCGACGACGACCAGCGGCTGATCTGGGAGACTATGCGGCAGCTCGGCAGCGCCGAGCCGTCCGAGGTCGCTTCCAGCGCGGGAATCTCCGCAGAACACGCGAAGCAGACCCTGGAGGACCTGTGGCGGCGTCGGCTGGTTATAAGAGAAGACCATGTCTACGTCTCCCTTTGCGGCGGGTCTCCCGGCATGACAATCGGCGAGTTCGCCGCGACGGATCACTCCCCATCGAACCTGTCATGAAGCGACTTCGTCTGCCGGAGCCCCAGTTCAGGATGGATTTTCGTTTTCGGCCGGAGCTCCGAATAATCGAGTACATCTCCACGAAGCGCGGCGACGCCGAGCGCGGCCCGATGATTCGAGTCAGTCCCACCGACGCGAAGATTCGACTCCTCACGGAGGGGGAGCTCGCGTGGGTCCAGGGCCCGAGGCGAAACGAGCTCGCGGTTGTCGAGATCGACGAAACGGTGCCCGATGGATCTGCCGTCGCGCGCGACATCGCGGGAGTGGCGCTCTCCGAGCGAGTCGTCGTCACGAAGCCCGATTTCGACAATCCACCGCCCGGAAAAACGGTCGGCTGACGAATGGTCGATCCCGTGAAGACCCAGGGCCGCTCGACGATCGCCGTTCATGGTGGAAGGGACCATCGCGGGCCGGGATCGCCTGTGGCGCAGCCGCTGCTGCAATCCGTGAACTACGTGCAGGAATTCGGTACCAGCGAAGGCCTGATGTACACGCGCTACGGCAACACGCCGAATGAAGAGGTGGTGCAGAAGCGCATCGCGATGCTCGAGGGAGCGGAGGCTGCATTGGTGCTGTCGAGCGGGATGGGCGCGACGGCCTGCGCGCTGCTCGCGCTCCTGAGACCAGGCGATCATCTCGTCTCCAGCGCGTGGATCTACGGTGGAACAAGGCGGCTTTTCACCGACGAGTTCATCACCATGGGGATCGAGGTGACCTACGCCGACCCGGACGAGCGCCGGGTCTGGCGCAGCTCCATCCGCAAGAACACGCGGGCAATCTTCGTCGAGTCTCCGGTGAACCCGACATCGAGAGTGCTCGACATCAGGCAGATCGCAACCATGGCGAAGGCACAGGGTGTCGCACTGGTTGTGGACTCGACTCTCGCCAGCCCGATCAATGCGCGCCCCATATCACAGGGTGCGGACGTCGTCATTCATTCCGCCACCAAGTACCTGAATGGGCACCACGACATCCTGTGTGGGGTTGTGGCCGGCACTGCGTCGTACATCGACGAAGTGAAGAAGAAGATGGCTGTCTGGGGCCAGGCGCCGGACCCGTTTGCGTGCTGGCTGCTGGAGCGCGGACTCAAGACGCTCGACGTCAGGGTGCGGCGATGCAACGAAAACGCGATGCGTGTCGCGGAGTGGTGCGCCGCGCGACCGGAGATCAGCAAGGTTCATTACGTCGGCCTGCCGGGCCATCAGGATCATGCCATCGCGAAGAAAATGCTCGACGGATTCGGCGGTCTCCTGGCAATCGAGCTTGCCGGCGGCGGGGCGGCCGCGGACAAATTCGTGCGCAGCGTGCGTCTCATTTCTTATGCTGCCAGCCTTGGCGGCGTGGACACGCTGGTCATCGAGCCACGCTATAGCTCTCACGCGCACATGACGAGTGAAGCGCGAGCAGCGATCGGTATCCCCGATGGATTCCTCCGCCTGAGCATCGGCATCGAGGATGCGGAAGACATCATCGCCGATATCGAGCAGGCGCTGCTGTAGGAAGCGATGATCCGGCTTCAGGATGTAGCCAAGGAATACACTCGCACCCGCGTGGCGCTGAGCCACGTGACCTTTCAGGTAAAGCGCGGCGAGTTTGTCTTTCTCATCGGCCCAAGCGGGTCAGGCAAGACGTCGATTCTCAGACTCCTCTACATGGAGGAGAAGCCGAGTCACGGCGACGTCTGGGTGAACGGAATTCACTCCAACACCGCCAAGCGCAATGAGATTGCGCACCTGAGGCGAAAGCTTGGAATCGTGTTTCAGGAATTCCGGCTGCTCGAGGACCGCACCGCGGAGCAGAATGTGGCATTCGCGCTGGAAGTGACGGGAGCGCCGAAGTCGGAGATCCCCGAAAAAGTCGCGAGAGTGCTCAACAAGGTTGGATTGGCGTCCAAGGCGAATCAGCTGCCGAGGCATCTTTCGGGAGGTGAGCAGCAGCGCGTTGCGATCGCCCGTGCGCTCGTGAACGAGCCTTACTTCATTCTTGCAGACGAGCCGACCGGAAACCTCGACGAGCGGGCAACACGCGGTGTGTTCCAGCTGCTGAAGGACATCAACGCCGGAGGCACATCGGTGGTGATGGCGACGCACGATCTGGAGATGGTTCGCAGCACCGAGTTCCGCTCGGTGGAGCTGAACCACGGACGCGTTGTCTTCGATTCCGCGGACAAGCCTCCGCCGGAGACGCGGTACACGCCGCTCATCGGGCAGCCCGCGATCGGTGGTCCGCTCGAGAACAACTGGCCGCCAGCTCCGGGCGGAGCAAAGTAGGATGCTGGCGCTTCGCGAAGCCTTGAACGCATCACGCCGCGCGCCGCTCCTGAGCTCGCTCGGCGTGCTCACGATCGGGTTTTCGCTTTTTGCGTTCGGACTTTTCGCGCTCGTGGCTCTCAACATCCGTCACGCGCTTCGCTCGGTGGAGGAGCGAGTCGAAATTCGCGCGTTCGTCGCCGACGGAACACCGTCGGATGCAGTTGCGTCCGCCATGGGCGACATCGGTGCGTTTCCCGAGGTCGCGCACGTGGACTTCGTCACGCAGGAAGGAGCCCTCGCGCGCGCGCGCAAGGATCTTGGCGAGTTCAGCGACGTTTTCGACGAAGCAACGCTCCCGGCGTCGATCGACATCCACCTCCGCGCGGGCTTGCGCAGCCCGGAAAACGTGAAAGCAGTGGCGGACCGCGTGAAGTCGTACCAGTTCGTCGACGACGTCAGGTACGGCGAGGAGTGGGTCGAAAAGCTCTACCGGCTGAGAGGGATTGCCCAGGCGGCGGGGATGAGTCTCGGCATTGCGTTCGCGGCAGTCGCCATCATCATCATCGGCGCGACAATCCGCGTCTCCGTTCTCGCGCGCGAGAAAGAGATAAGCATCATGCGACTCGTCGGTGCGACGGACGGCTTCGTGCGCGCGCCATTCCTCATCGATGGCTTCATGAAGGGAGTGCTGGGAGGAATGCTGGCGCTCCTGCTGACATGGATCGCGTACAGACTCGTCGACACCCGCTTCCTCCGGCTCGTCTTCTTTGACAATCGGCTCATCATCGTCGGAATCCTGAGCGGTGCGCTGATCGGTGTGGCCGGCAGCGCCACCTCCGTGTGGAGGCATCTCAGAAGGTTGTGACGCGCACACTGGCCGTGGTGGCAACGCTCGCAATCATCGGTGCGACGGAGCTCGGAGCTCAGGACGACGGTGACGTGAAGCTCAGGCAGCAACAGGCCGAGCTGGCGCGGATCAAACGCGAGCGCGAAGCACTGCAGCAACGCATGCGCGGGCTGCAAAACAAGGCTCACGACATCTCCGAGGAAGTCGACAACCTGAATCGCCAGCACAACGCGACAGTGCGCGTGGTGCGCTCGCTGGACCAGCAGCTCACGATGCTGAACGGCGAGGTGGAGAACACGACGGCCAATCTCGTCCGCGCGCAGGACGAAGTTCAGGTCAAGCGTGCGATACGCAGCCGGCGCCTGGTGGAGATCTACAAGCGCGGGCCACTCTACACACTGGAAGTGATGCTTTCCGCCAAATCGTTCGCGGATCTGGTGGCGCGCTACAAGTACCTCCACATCATTGCCCAGCGCGACCGCGCGATTCTCGGCCGGGTCGATCAGCTGAGGCAGACGATCATCGGGCAACGGCGGCAGCTCGTCTCGCTTCAGAACGGAGTCGAGCAGAACCGTACCGACAAGGCGGAAGAAGCAGTACGTCTTGCCACGCTCGAGCAGGCCCGCGTGAGGAGTCTGGCGAAGGTCCAGCAGGATGCGAAAAAAGCGCGAGCGCGGCTGGCCGAGCTCGCAAAGAGCGAGGCGCGACTGAACAACGTCATCGCGGGTTTCGAGGCGGCCCGGCGGCGTGCGGCCGCGCGGGCGCGAGGTGCGCCGGCGGCGCCGAGCTCGATTCGCACGAGTGACTACGGTCGTCTCGACTGGCCGGTGGACGGGAACATCATCTATCGTTTTGGCCGAGTGATCAACCCGAACAACACGACAACGCGCTGGAACGGAATCGGGATAGCCGCCTCCGAAGGCACGCAGGTCCGCTCGGTGTCCGCCGGGGAGGTTGTCCTCGCCGACGTGATGGGGACGTACGGCAACACCGTGATCCTTCAGCACGGCGGCGGCGATTACTCGGTGTACGGCTCGCTCGCCCGGATGGCGGTAGCGAAGGGCGCGCGAGTAACAAAGGGGCAGACGATCGGTACGATCGGGGCAACCGATCCGGCTCTACCGGCGCACCTTCATTTTGAGATCAGGCGCGGCGGACCCGCTGTCGATCCACTGACATGGCTCCGGAGCCAGTAACGCACTGACATCCACCGGCCGCCGACCGATCCGACTGCTCGAGCCGTTGCCAAGGCATCTATGACGGAGGGTCTAAACGGATTCGGCGGATCGAGCGGATCGTAGCCTGGGCGCCGCCGAACACGCGAAACCGCCTCCCAGCATCAAGTTTTTGTTGTTAACAACAAGAGAAAAGTCTTGGTGCTCGCGCTGGCTTCTACGGCGGTACGACTCGATCCGCTCGATCCGCCGAATCCGATCAAAACCCTCCGTCATAGATGCCTGATAAACTTTTTCAAATCGGGTCCAAGGGTCGGACTCTGCCGCCGCCCGTGTCCCCGGTGACCGGCTCGGCATGGATGATCACCCTCTCCACCGTCCCGAACCGCTCTCGGAGCGACTGCTCGAGAAGCTCGGTCCGCCTGTGAATCTCGCCCACGAAAAGTTCAGCGCGGAACGCGCAGGACAACACTGCGTCCCAGCTCGATCCGTCGGATGCATAGAGCCGCACCTCCACGATGCCTTCTGTCAGCTCGCTGGCAGCGACCAGCCGCCGGATCGCACCCACGACCTCTGCGCGCTCCGACGTCACTTCGCGCCTCCGACTCGGATTGGGCTCGGCTGCCTCGATGTGTGAAGCCACGCGTCGAAGCCCGGGGACCTCTGCCGTCAGGATCTCCTCGAGCTGCTCGGCCTGCGCGTGCGCTTCGGCGAGCGTCAACCCCGGGTCGACTTCAATGTGCAGAACGCCTTCCAGCCCGTCCGCGACCTCGTATACCTGTTCGTGGTGCGTGGCAATCCCGAGCCGCAGCGCAATTGCGCGAATCGCATCCGCGGAAGTCTCCCCCAGCGATGCGCTCGGCTCGATGTGAACCAGCACCTCGGCTCTAGGGTCTACTCCGTTTATTGCCAGCTCGATTCGTTCGGTGATCTCGTGTGCCTGGGCGAAGCTCAGCGTTCGCGTCGTTGTTACGACCACGTCCGCAAATACGCGGTTGCCTGACTCGCGCATGCGCACCGGCCGCGCAGCGAGCACACCCGGAACATCGGCTGCGGCTCTCGTCATCCTTGCGCCCAGATCCCCGGGCGCTCGATCCGTAAGCACGTTCACCGCGCGGATCCCGAGCTTCGCAGCCATACCAATGATGAGCAGCGCCACGACGAAGGCGGCCGCGGCATCGGCCTTTAGAAGGACTCCGCCGGTGCCGGTCAGCTCCGCGTAGGTGGTGAGTGCGAGGCCGAACAAAACCACGCTCGACCCAAAGAGGTCTGCGCGAAAGTTGAGCGCGTCCGCCTCGAGCGCGCGACTGTCGTACTTCCGTGCTGCGCGAGACAACGCGCGCGACCGCCAGAGATCGACCACGATGCTGACCGCCATGATGACGAACGCCCAGGGCGACGGCTTGACGTGGGACTCAGCTTCGGTAAGGCGGCGAACCGACTCGACGATGATGGCAGCCCCGGTGCCGAAGAGGAGCAGACCCTGGACGGTGGCCGACAGATTCTCGAAGCGGCCATGACCATAGGGATGGTCAGCGTCAGGAGGCCGAGCGGCAACGCGCACCGAGACGGCGGTCAGGAGCGAGGCGAGCGCGTCGAGGCCGGAGTGCGCCGCCTCCGAAAGGAGACCGAGACTGCCCGTCAGCAACCCGCCTGCGAGCTTCGCGATCGCGAGCGCGACTCCCGCCAGCAGGGATCCGAGGGCGACCCGGTTTTTCTCCCTGAGTTCGAGGTTCTCATCGCGCATCATTGATTTGCCTTCCATAGGACAGGAACAGTAACCGATCGTTTGACCGGCTACCGATACCGGTTGCCGGTTCAGGCTACGGGCTGGGGTTGCGGGCTGCCGGGCAGGCGCCTCAGCTTATCGGTCGCCGGAATACAACAGTTCTGACTTGTGCGGCATATTAGGCGATACTAACTTCTTTGTTATGGACGAACAAAAACCTCGCGTTAATCCCTCCAAAACACCAGAAGAGTCCAGCCTAACGCGACGAAATTTTGTCAAATCTGCGGGCATCGGCGGCGCTGGTGTCGTCGGCGTCGCTGCCATCGGATTGTCGCTGCAATCGCAACGCGTTACGACCGGCCCCAATACCGGACCGGCCGAGCTGGGGAGACATGGGCATGCGACGATGATGCCCTCTATGGATGGACAGGTCGACCACCTCAAGAATGGCTTCAATCCAAGCGCGCTCCTTACCGATTTCGATGCCGGCAAGATCAGCACGCTTCCAAACGGGCAGATTCTTCACGAGTACAGCTTCGTCGTTCAGAATCAGGTCGTCGAGGTCATGCCGGGGCTCGAGTTTGCCGCGTGGACGTACAACGGCCGAATCCCGGGCCCCACAATCAGGGTGAACGAAGGCGATCGCGTGCGTGTGGAGCTTCTGAATGCGAGTGACCACGCGCACAGTATCCATTTTCACGGAGTTCATCCGGGCAACATGGACGGCGTCTTCGACGCGCAGTCGGGCGTCGTCGCCCCCAGCGGGAAATATGTCTACGAGTTCGACGCCGAGCCGTTCGGACTTCATCTCTATCATTGCCACACGGCTCCCCTGGCCAAGCACATTGCAAAGGGGCTGTACGGCGCCTTCATCGTCGACCCGAAGGGAGGGAGACCGAAGGTCGATCGCGAGCTCATAATGGTGATGAGCGGGTTCGACGTGGACTTCGACGGCAAGAACGACTTCTACCAGGTCAACGGGATTCCCTTCCACTACGACCACAAGAAAAATCCGATCAAGCTCAAGGTTGGCGAGCTCGTCCGCGTCTACCTCGTGAACGTGCTTGAGTACGATCCGGTGAACTCTTTCCATCTCCACGCGAACTTCTTTCAGTACTACCCTACCGGGACCAGTCTCACGCCGAGCGAATTCACCGATACCGTTGCACTGATGCAGGGCCAGCGTGGCATTCTCGAGTTCAGCTACAGGTATCCGGGCCTTTACATGTTCCACGCGCACAAGACGGAATTCGCCGAGCTGGGATGGACGGGCGTATTCGAGGTGGAGGCGTAGGCCATGGCAACCGACGGCGGAACACCAGCTAAAGCGCGCGCCTGGCTCTTCTTCCTCGCTCCAATCGTGGTGCTGGCGGCGGTCATCGCGTTGTTCGTCTCGACTCGCGGCGCCGGACTCAACGTCGAGCCGGTTGTGCCTATCGAAACCGTCCAGTTCGGGCGCACGATACTGCGGCCCAGCGAGATCGAGCTGCACCTCCGCAATACCAGCCCGCAGCCGATCACGATTTCCCAGGTCTCGATCAACGAGGCGATCTGGCCGTATGCGATGTCCCCCGGCCGCATCATTCCCCGGCTCGGCAAAGCCGTCCTCACGCTTCAATACGTGTGGGTGCAGAGCGAGGCGTACGAGATCACTGTCTTCACCAGCAACTCGATTCCATTCACGGCCTCCATACCCGTGGCGACCGTCACCCCGAGCGCCTCGGGTGCAACGCTCTGGAAATTCACTCTCATCGGCATATACGTCGGAATAATTCCGGTCATACTCGGAATGTTCTGGCTTCCCGCACTCAGGCAGGTCGGGCCACGGGCAATGCTGTTCCTCATGGCCGCGACAGTCGGGCTTCTGATCTTTCTCGGTATCGACGCGATTTCGGAGGCACTCGAGATTGGCGGCCAGCTCGAGGACACGTTTCAGGCAACCGGCCTGATAGCGATTGGAATTGTGGGAACGTGGCTGCTGCTCCAGGCGGTCAGCAGACGACAGGAGGCGATTGGTCGCAGCGCGGCCGGCCAGCGGATGTCGCTTGCTACCGTGATCGCCGTGGGCATCGGCCTGCACAATCTTGGGGAGGGACTCGCGATCGGTGCCGCCTACGCCGTCGGCGCAGCCGCTCTCGGGACTTTCCTCGTCGTCGGCTTCATCATTCAGAACATCACCGAGGGCCTGGGGATCATTGTGCCGATCGCGAAGGACAAGCCCTCGCTTCGCACGCTCGCTATTCTTGGATTGATTGGCGGCGCCCCTGCAATTCTCGGCGCGTGGATAGGAGGGCTGGTGTCTTCGCTCGCGCTGTCGGTTCTCTTCCTGGCGATCGGCGCGGGAGCGGTGTTTCAGGTTGCGTATGCGATCGGGCGAAAAATGGTGTGGACGACAAAAGCGGCTGACGAGATGCCCGTCACCGCTTTTGCCGGAGTGCTCACCGGAATGCTGGTGCTGTATGTAACCGGCATCGCCATCAAGTAGATGTCCTACCCTCGCGTCACGGTCCGCGAAGATGGTTCATGAGCTGACAGGCTCGCGGCTCAGCGCTACCGCCGAGGATTACCTCAAGGCGATCTACGCTATCGGACACGGGCAGACGACAGTGACAATCGGGGCTCTGGCCGAGCGTCTAGGCGTCACCGCGCCGTCCGTGAGCGGCATGGTGAGGCGACTGGCCGAGCAGAGCTATCTAACCCATGAGCCGTACCACGGCGTGACGCTCACCGATCTCGGCCGGCACCGGGCACTCGAGACGTTGCGCCGTCACCGCGTGATTGAATCATACCTGGCCTCGATACTCGGCTATTCGTGGGATCGGGTTCATGCAGAAGCGGAACGGCTCGAGCACGCGGCGTCCGACGAGCTGATCGACAGAATGGCGGAAGCGCTCGGGCAGCCCACGACCGACCCGCATGGGGCGCCGATTCCAACGCGCGACGGATCGGTCGATGAAACCGTATACCGCCCGCTGGAAACTCTCGAGGTGGAAGAAAGCGGCCGCGTGGTGCGCATAATTCATGAGGACGCGGCGATGCTGCGCTACCTGGACGAGCTGGGGCTCCGGCCGGGCGCAGAGGTGCGGGTCACGGCGCGCGCGCCGTTTGGCGGTCCCATGACTGTCGAAGTTTACGGCTCCCGGAAGTTTGTGGCCCCATCGCTCGCGGCGCAGGTCCTCGTTACGATGCCCGACTGACACAACCGGCCATGCTCGTGGCTGAGGTGGCTCGCTGATCCCGGCAGTGGTACAGTCTGATCCCGACCGGCTGGCTTCGCCGCTGGAACGGGGCTAGACTTCGCCGGGTATGAGATTCGTGCCACGATTCTCAAGGATGCTCCCGCCCGCACTCTGGCGACCCGCTGTGTTTCTCGCAGCGTTCGCCCAAATCCTTCTCGGCGTTGCGCCGATTACCGAAATCAGACTCGGTGATGACGCGGGTGCGCACATCGAGGCCGCGGGAACTCAGCTCCATCACTCACACACCGACGCCAACTGCCCGGCATGCGTAGGGCAGCACCTGCTCACAACGGCCGAGCCTCGTGCCGCCACACATTACGCGATCGTGCGTGCGAGGCCCCACGCAGCGAGGAGCGCCACGGATCTCAGCGGTCGCGTCGCCGGCCGCGCGAGCTGGTCGAGAGCCCCTCCGTCCCTGTTCTAGCCGGCTGATCGTTCCGCATCAGCGGCTCGATCGCCCGCTTGTAGTGAACCTCGCCGGCGTGCAGTGCTACTGACGCCCTGACCACTACCACAGAATGCGAACGGGACAAACCACCAATGAAAGGAAGACTCATAGTCGGCGCGCTTGTTATGGC
>JALYJX010000014.1 GCA_030775065.1 Gemmatimonadota bacterium
CGGAGAGCCTCCCCATCGCTTTTGTAAGGCCTTCTTCCAGCTGCTCCCAGCCTTTCTTCAATCCGTCTTCCATCGCTGCCTCCGGCGCTCCAGGAATTCCCGAATTAGACGCTCATTTTTCGGTGGAATGAGGGTCGGCAATGCATAAATTGCATCGCATGACAACCATGACCATGACCCTGCCCTCGGTAAACACAATGTACCGAGCGCTCACGGAGCGTGATAGCACGTACGACGGCGTCTTCTTCGCTGCTATTCGTACCACCGGCGTATTCTGCCGCCCAACGTGCGTAGCGAAGAAGCCGCGTCCCCAGAACGTCGAGTTCTATCCTTCAATCGGCGATGCTGTATCCGCCGGTTATCGTCCGTGCAAGCGCTGTCGCCCGATGGAACCGGCCGGCAAGCCTCCGGAGTGGCTCGAGCAGCTCCTGGCGCGCGTCGAAGCTGAGCCGACCCGGCGCTGGAAGGACGAGGATCTGCGTCGCGCCGAGCTTGACCCCGGTCGTGTGCGGCGCTGGTTCCTGCGCCACCACGGCATCACGTTCCACGCCTACCAGCGGGCAAGACGGCTGGGACTGGCCCTCGGCCACATTCGTCACGGGGAAAAATGGGAGGGAGTCGGATATACGCACGGCTTCGATTCGGCGAGTGGCTTCCGTGAGGCCTTCACGCGCGCGTTCGATAGGACGCCGCCGCGCGGCAATACGCTGGCAACGCTGGTTGTCGCCCGCCTTCTCACTCCGCTCGGGCCGATGATCGCCGGCGCAACATCGGAAGGCATTTGTCTCCTCGAGTTTTCTGATCGGCGCATGTTGGAGACACAAATCGGACGTCTGGAAAAACGGTTCGACTGCGCCGTTGTGCCCGGCGAGCACGAGCACATCAGCCGGCTCGAGAAGGAGCTCGAGCTCTATTTCTCGGGGAAGCTTCGCGATTTCACTGTGCCGATCGTCCTTCGCGGAACGCCGTTTCAGGTTGCCGCATGGCAGCGCCTTCAGCGAATTCCCTACGGGGAGACAATCAGCTACGAGCAACAGGCCCGCGAAATTGGACGGATCGGGGCACAACGCGCGATCGGTAGAGCGAACGGCGATAACAGAATCGCGATCGTCGTTCCGTGCCACCGCGTCGTGAAGCAGAATGGCGAGCTGTGCGGCTACGGTGGCGGGCTCTGGCGGAAGAAGTTTCTGCTCGATCTGGAGCGCGGGAAAGCTGCGAGCACCATTGCGAGGGAAGCGACGAAGCACACGAAGTACACGGAGTAGCTACAGCGCATCCCGCCTGATCGGTCACTGTCTCTTGACATAGTGCGCCCGGACTGTAAACGTTTACACCCGGTTCGCAAGGAGACGCCTACGGATCGCGATCGCGAAAGCCATGATGGCAATGGATCACCTCCGGCTGCGACCATGGTCACGATCAGGGATGTTGCTCGTGAAGCCGACGTCTCAGTCGCAACGGTCTCGCGCGTCTTCAACGGAGGTGGACCCGTCCGCGAAGAAACGCGACAGCGGGTCCGCGACATTGCAACTTCCCTTCGCTACGTACCCCACGGCGGCGCCCGCAGCCTCATCACCAGCAAAACGAGCACGATCGGCGTCCTCCTCCCCGACCTCTACGGCGAGTTCTTCTCCGAAGTCATTCGAGGAATCGACATCGCCGCGCGGCGCAGCGGCTACCATCTCATTCTCTCCAGCTCTCACAGCGACAGAAGCCAGTTCGAGGGAGCGATGCGCGCGATGCGCGGTCGCGTCGACGGCGTGATCATCATGTCGCCCGACATCGATGCGCAGGCGCTGATGGCGAACCTTCCCGACAGCCAACCGGTCGTTCTACTGAACTGTGCTCTCCGCGGTGCCGACTTTGACTGCGTGAACATCGACAATACGCGCGGCGCGCGCGCCATCGTGCGACACCTCGTGTCTCACGGCCATAAACGCATTGCCCTCATCGCGGGCGCACCACGCAATGTCGATGGCCACGAGCGCCATCTCGGCTATCGCGCTGCTCTTCGCGATGCGTCGATCGATAGAAACAGTCGCTGGGAAACACCCGGCAACTTTACCGAAGACTCCGGCTTCGAGGCGATGCGCATGCTCCTCAAGCTCCGCGCACGTCCAACGGCAGTCTTCGCCGCGAACGATTCAATGGCGATAGGCGCACTGAGCGCGCTCCGCGATGCTGGCGTGCACGTCCCGGATGAACTTGCCGTCGCCGGCTTCGACGATATCCCGATCGCGCGTCACGTCAATCCACCCCTCACCTCGGTGCATGTCCCGATCGCCGAGCTTGGCGAGCGCGCTACCGAAAAGCTCATCGGCGCACTCGGCAACAAGAGCAGACATGTCCGCCGCAACGACGTGCTTGGCACAACCCTCGTGATCCGCTCCTCATGCGGGCCGGCTGGCCATGCATAGCACGCATCATCACACCGCAGTCGATTCACACCAACAGGAGACGTAAATGGCTACGAACAAGTTGACGCTCAGACATTTCTCTCGAATCTTCGGCATCACGCTCGCCTTGGTGCCTATTGCTGCGGCCAACCTTCTCGCCCAGACATCGACCGGAACTGTCCAGGGAACGGTTACAAGCGGAGGCGTTCCCGTTGCGAGTGCTCAAATCATCGCCCGGAATATCCAAAGCGGCGTTCAGCGAACCACCCTTAGCCGTGACCAAGGCAATTATGTCCTCCCCGGGCTCATTCCGGGGACGTACGACGTTACGGTTCGGCGAATCGGCAGCTCACCCATGACGCGGCGTGTGCTCGTCCAGATCGGCGCAACAAAAGTAGAAGACTTCCCGCTCACTGAGCAGGCGGCTCAGCTGACCGAGGTCCTCATATCCGCGGCGTCGGCTACCGAAACACGAACCTCCGAAGTAGCTACCAACATCACGCCTGCGCAGATCCAGAAGTTGCCGACTCCGAGTCGCAATTTTCTCGACCTCGCTCAGCTCTCACCGGGCGTGACCGTCACGGAAGATCGCGTCGATGGTAATTCAAGAACCATTGCGGCTGGTGGCCAGGCACCGTCGAGTGTCAACCTCTTTATCGACGGAACGAGCTTCAAAAATGATTTGACTCAGGGCGGAATCGCCGGACAGGATCAAAGTCGCGGCAATCCATTCCCGCGGAATGCAATTGACCAGTACCGCGTCATTGGTCAGAACTTCAAGGCCGAATACCAGAAAGCATCGAGCGCGGTAATTACGGCAACCACTAAATCAGGAGGTAACGAGTGGCGCGGTAACGCGCTCTTCGCGTTCCAGAACAAGGGGATGGTGGCGAAGGATTCGTTTCAGCGCGCGATCCCGAATTTCGAGAAACCGGACTATAAGCGAACGCTTGCCGCGCTGAGCTTTGGCGGACCGATCGTGAAGGACAAAATGCACGTCTTTGGCTCGTATGAAGGGAACTATCAGAACCGCAATGCGACCGTCAACATCCCCGCTCCCCCGTCAGGCTATCCGGCCCTCGACACCGTAAACCTGACGCGGTACAACGGAAGCTTCGTGGTGCCTTTCCGTGAAACACTTCTGTTCGGAAAGCTGAGCAGCCAGATCAGCGATAAGTCTTCAGCGGAGCTGAGCGTCAGTCACCGCAACGAGACGGATATTCGAGACATCGGCGGCAACCGCGCGTTTCAGTATGGAAGCAATAACCACAACTACAACACGGTGGTACAGGCGAAACACAGCTTCTTCACCGGACCGTGGCTGAACGAAGCGCTCGCGAGCTACACCAGGTTTCATCGCGGGTTCAGCCCGGACACGAAGGGTTTGGCTCACCGTCTTTTTATCTACCCCGGCGGTAATTGCTGTTTCGAGATCGGCAGCAACGCAAGTACGCAGGAGTTCATCCAGAAGGGCCCGAACTTCCGCGATGATGTCACCTACACAGGCTTTCAGCTGGGAGGAGAGCATGTGATCAAGGGCGGCCTGAGCCTGAACTTCCCGACATACGACATCGACAAGGACAATGACGGTACGCCGAAGTTCGAGTATCAGGATGTCCGGAATCAGGGTTTTGGTAACCGGGTTTACAATTACGCGTCGCCATTTAGCCTGCAGTACGGGACGGGCGACCCGCTCCTCAATCTGAGTAACAAGCAGATCGGCTTGTACATCCAGGACGACTGGAGTCCCATAAAGCAGTTGACCCTCAATCTTGGCATTCGCTGGGACTATGAGACGAACATGCTGAACACGGACCAGGTGACTCAGCAAGCCGGTGCTGATACGGTGAGACGCTACGGCTCCAATCTCGTTGTTCCGCTCGATCTCGACCGCTATATCGCCACGGGTGACAATCGGAAGCCGTACAAGAAAGCATTCCAGCCACGACTGGGCTTTTCATATTCGGTCGACCAAGCAGAAAGAACCACGGTCTTCGGAGGCTGGGGGCTGTATTACGATCGAATCCCCTTCGACGTAGCGATCGACGAAAAGCAGAAGATTTCGCATCCGACGTTCAATGTGATTTTCGCTCCCAAGGGACAGGCTCCAGTCGGTCGGGAGGTAGCATGGAACGATGCGTATCTCACCGCCGACAAGGCCACTCTGGACGCGCTGGCTCACACGGCCGGAAGACCGGAGCTCTGGTTGATCGACAACGAGTTCAAGGTTCCTCACTCCACGCAGTGGAGTCTCGGCCTTCGGCAGCAGCTGCCGGGCGGGGTCTTCGGGTCCCTCACGTACGCGAATCAGCACGCGGAGGATTTGTTCACCCTGGGCGTCGCACACGGTGCACTCAATTCGAACGGTACCTGCTGCAACTTCCCGTTCGACTGGGGGGCGCATGGCTACTCGGGAATCATTTATTCCTCGAACGAGGCCGAAACGTGGTACCAGTCAGTGCAGGTGCGATTCGATCGAACTTACAGCCGTCCATCCATCGATCAGTTTGGCTGGGGTGCTGGCATCGCGTACACCTACGCAGAACGTGAGCTCAAAGGCGTAGATGAGCTTGGACAGACGTTTGCATTCCCCAACGCGCCTGCAATTCCGCGACATCCTGCCAACGACGAGAAACACCGCGTTGTTGCAAACTGGATCACGGATATTCCCGCTCTCTTTGGTATCCAGTGGTCCGGGCTGTTGACGCTCGGAGGCAAGTACAGGCTCGATGTAGGGTGCAACCGATTCTGCGGTCTTGCAGACCAGCAGACGAATAACCCGCGCATTCCAGGTGGATTTACCGCTCCCGGCACTTTCCCGTACCAGAACCTCGACATGCGACTGCGCAAGGATTTCCCGCGCTTCGGTTCGAGCGCTACCGTCCTTGGAGTAACTCTCGACGTATTCAATGCACTGAATCATGACAACCTCGGCTGCTACCGCGTCGGCAATCCGAAAGACACAAACTTCGGAACAGCCGGCTGCTCGGTCACTGATGCACGCAGGTATCAGCTGGGCGCAGAGCTCGACTTCTAACCACCTTCACGCACGGGGCGCCGATCAGGTGCCCCGTGGCCACCTTTCTGCGGAGTGAGACTGCGGTCGCCTGACAGGGCGCCGCAGTCTTTGCTTCGCTCTCCGAAAACCATGCGTCTCCGAACTGGTTTTGCCTGTGCACTTCTCCAGCCGGTGTTCCTCCTCTCCGCGTGCTCGTGGAATGCGACAATCACCGGACCCCTGGCGCCCGTCCAGCTCACAACTCGGCAGGCTGCTTTCCTCGATACACTCGAGCAGCGGACTTTCAACTGGTTCTGGGAGCGCAGCAATTCACGCACTGGACTCACACCTGATCGCTGGCCAACAAAAAGCTTCTCGAGTGTTGCTGCAATCGGCTTCGCTCTTACCGCATATCCTATTGGAATCGAGCGTGGTTATATCACGCGCGCGGCCGGCGCCGAGCGAGTTCTCAATACGCTGAGGTTCATGTACAACGCCCCCCAGGGTCCCCAGGCGAGCGGCGTCACAGGCTATAAGGGATTCTTCTACCACTTCCTCGACATGGAAACGGGCCATCGCTTCCAGACAGTGGAGCTCTCTACAATAGATACATCCCTTCTCCTGGCCGGCGTTCTCTTCTGTCAGTCCTATTTCACAAACTCAGACGCGGCCGAGTCTGCAATCCGCGCCTATGCAGATTCGCTTTATCTGCGCGTGGATTGGCAATGGATTCGCCCTAAAGCGCCGTTCGTCAGCATGGGATGGCATCCAGAAAAGGGGTTCATCGACGCTGACTGGCGCGGCTATAACGAGGGCATGATCCTCAACATCCTGGCGCTCGGCTCACCGACGTATCCAATCGAGGCCGCTGCGTGGACGGCATGGTCCAGCACCTACCAGTGGGCTGATTTCTACGGCTTCCAGCACGTGAACTTCGCTCCGCTCTTCGGTCACCAGTACTCGCACATCTGGATCGACTTCCGCGGAATCAAGGACGAGTACATGCGCGGCAAGGGAATTGACTACTTCGAGAATTCGCGGCGCGCCACGTACTCGCAGCGCGCGTACGCAATCGCCAACCCCGATGGATGGAAAGACTACGGACCTGACATCTGGGGTCTCTCCGCCTACGACGGGCCACACGATACGACGATCGTCATGCTGGGACGCCCGCGAAAGTTCTTCACCTACTCTGCACGCGGTGCGGCTGCCGGCGAGATTCGTGACGACGGCACACTTGGACCTACCGCCGCCGGTGGATCCATTGCGTTCACGCCTGAGGTCGCCATTCCGGCGCTTATCAGAATGCGAGAGAAGTACGGTGACGATCTGTTCGCTACTTACGGCTTTCTCGACTCATTCAATCCGACATTCGACGTCGACATCAAGCCGCATCATGGCAAAGTCGTCCGCGGCGCGGGATGGTTCGATACCGATTACCTAGGAATCGATCAGGGGCCGATTATCGCGATGATCGAGAACTATCGGTCTGATCTCGTATGGAAGACGATGCGAAAGAATCCCTATATCGTGAGCGGCCTGAAGAAAGCCGGGTTCAACGGCGGGTGGCTTGAACAGTAGACGGCCACTGCATTTTGGTGCCGGTCACGGACGTCGTGTCGCGATCGCATCGTGCCTGTCTCTCGCGGTAGCCATCGGTTCCTGCTCACCTGCTTCTGACCGTGAGCCGAAGCTACGGCTTTGGGCGATGGGCCGTGAAGGAGAGGTCGTCTCGGAGCTGATTCCCGCTTTCGAGAAAGAGCACCCGGGAATCAAAGTAGAGGTTCAGCAGATTCCCTGGTCGGCCGCGCACGAGAAACTGCTTACCGCATTTGTCGGCGATGCCACGCCTGACATCGCGATGCTTGGCAACACCTGGGTTCCGGAGTTCGTAGCGCTCGATGCGCTCGAGCCGCTCGACTCACGTGTAGCCGGCTCGACCGATGTCGTTCGCGCGGACTACTTCCCCGGAATCTGGAACACCAATGTCGTCGACGGCGCGACCTATGGTATTCCATGGTACGTCGACACCCAGGTGATTTTCTATCGGTCGGACCTTCTCGCCAAGGCGGGCTACAGCCAGATGCCGTCCACCTGGGCCGATTGGCGAAAAGCGATGGAGAAGATCAAGTCACAGATGTCTGCACGGCAGTACCCGCTTCTCATCCCGATCACCGAGTGGCGGCCGCCTGTCATTCTTGGAGTTCAGGCAGGATCGCCGCTTCTTCGCGACAATGGGCGTTACGGTGCGTTTCATGAGCCACCGTTTCGCGAAGGGTTCGACTATTACGCGGGACTCTTTCGCGATGGACTCGCACCAGCGTTCAGTGCAAGCGAGATCTCGAATCTTTATCAGGAATTCGAGCGCGGAAACATCGCGATGTACATCAGCGGGCCGTGGCAGATTGGTGAGTTCACCAACCGTCTCTCGAAAGAGATGCAGGACAAGTGGATGACCGCTCCCTTACCGGGAAAGGACGGTCCTGGCGTTGCGCTTGCAGGCGGCGCCAGTTTGTCGCTGTATCGGAGGTCGACTCACAAGCGGGAAGCGTGGCTTCTCATGGAATACCTGTCGCGTCCCGATGTACAGCTGCGCTTCTACAAGCTTACGGGCGATCTCCCCCCGCGGCGGGAAGCCTGGCGCGACACGACTCTCGCCAACAATCGCTACACGCGTGCATTTCGAGATCAGCTCGACCGTGTTGTTCCTACGCCCCAGGTCCCTGAGTGGGAGCAGATAGCAACAAAGGTGTTCGAGTACGGGGAGAAAGCCATTCGCGGGCGGATGACCGTCGATCAGGCCCTTGAGGCACTCGATCGAGACGTCGACGGTCTTCTCGAGAAGAGACGGTATCTCATGAGCCGTCGTAAGCTCGCTCGCCGGTAATGCGCCGGCTCAGCATACCGTCCGAAGCGAACACGGCTGCGTGGTTCTTCCTCGCACCTGCGCTTCTGCTGATCTTCGTCTTCTTTTTCCTTCCCGTGGCTGCGTCACTCGTCCTGAGCGTCACGGACTTCGACCTCTACGGAATCGCAGACCCGGCTAACACGCGCTTTGTTGGACTCCGGAATTACTCTCGCCTGCTGCAGACGCCGGACTTCTGGGCCGCGCTCAGAAACACTTTCTACTTCGCGTTCGTCGGCGGGCCACTCACGATCGCTGTCGCGCTGAGTGCCGCACTCCTCCTCAGCTCAAAGCTCGTTCGCTTCAAGGGATTCTTCCGCACGATTTACTTCACTCCCTTCGTAACGACGCTTGTCGCTGTCGCAATCGTCTGGCGCTACCTGTACCACACGCGATATGGCCTGTTCAACCACGCGCTCTCGTACGTCGGCATAGGCCCCATCGACTGGCTTGGCGATCCACATTGGGCGATGCCGGCAATAATTCTCATGGCTGTGTGGAAAAGCTTTGGGTATAACATGCTGATCTTCATCGCCGGCCTGCAAAGCATTCCGGAGGAGCTGTACGACGCAGCCGAGATCGACGGCGCCGGCGCCTTTCGTCGCTTCTTCAGTATCACGCTGCCGATGCTCATGCCGACACTGGTCTTTGTATCAGTCGTCACGATGATCGGTTACTTCCAGTTGTTCGCCGAGCCGTACGTGATGACTCAGGGTGGGCCGTTGAGAAGCACGACGAGCGTAGTCCTCCTCATGTACGAGGAGGGCTTCCGGTGGTGGCGAATGGGATACGCCGCGGCGATTGCGTTCGTTCTCTTCATCGTGATACTGATCGCCACGCTTCTCCAGTTCAGGCTTCAGCGGGAGCGCGCATGAGCTCGCGTGAGAGCGTCATGGATTCTGCCCGTCAGCGGGAGCGGATGACTCGCGTTCTGCTCTACGCTCTTCTTGTGCTCGGCGCCGTGCTTGCGCTCATCCCGATGGTATGGATGGTCTCCGCGTCGCTGATGCCGTCCGGCGAGGCCAGCTCTTTTCCTCCGCGTTTCTTCCCCACCAGACCAACTCTCGAGCACTACACCGATCTTTTCACCCGCCTCAACCTCGGCCGCTACCTCCTGAACAGCGCATTCGTAGCGCTTGTTGTGACATCCGCGTCCCTGATCATCAACGCGATGGCAGGATACGCATTCGCGAAGCTTCGTTTTCGCGGACGCGACCGGCTTTTCCGTGCCCTCTCGACGGGACTGGTTCTTCCTGTTCAGGTGGCAATGCTGCCGCTCTTTCTTCTCTTGAAGAACATGGGACTGATCAACACCTACTGGGGTGTGATCATTCCGGGCCTTGCCAGCATCTTCGGGATCTTTCTCGTGCGTCAGTACGCGCTCGCTATTCCGGATGAGATGCTGGATGCGGCTCGTGTTGACGGAGCTTCAGAGTTCCGGATTTTCTGGTCTATCGTCGTCCCCGGAATCATGCCGATTCTCGCGACGCTCTCGATCTGGACGTTTCTCGCCACGTGGAACGACTTCATGTGGCCGCTCATTGTCCTGAGCGATGCATCGCACTACACGCTTCCTGTCGCTCTCGCGAACCTCTCCGGCGAACATGTGCAGGACACCGAGCTGATGATGGCAGGCTCGGTGTTGACAGTCATTCCGGTGATGCTGGTTTTCCTGTTCCTCCAGCGGTACTACATCCAGGGAGTGATGGCGGGGAGCGTCAAAGGATGACGATCCGGCATAGCTCAATCGTCTATCGCCGCTCCGTTCGTGCGAACGACTTGCGCGTAGTACTTCCCGCTCGACTTGATCGTGCGCTCCTGCGTGTCGTAGCTCACGTGCACGATTCCGAAACGGCGCGAGTATCCCTGGCTCCACTCGAAGTTGTCGAGAAGGGACCATACGTAATAGCCGCACAGTCGCACTCCCTGGTGCATCGCTTCCCGTGCAGCATTCAAATGGTCATGCAGGTAGGCAACTCTCAGTGGATCGTCGATTCTTCCGCCAATTGGCGCTGGTGGGTCGTAAAACGCGGCGCCGTTCTCAGTGATATAGAGGGGAATATCGCCATAACGCTCCTTCACCCAGAGCAGTACGCGTGTGAGTGCCGGTGCGTGCACCTCCCATCCGGTCTCTGTGTATACGCTCTCGATTTGAGGAACGGTACTGGCTCGCATTGGCAATCGTTCCGCATCGTGCTGGGAGACGCTGCGCGTGTAGTAGTTGATGCCAAGGAAGTCGAGCGGCTGGACGATGGATTTCATGTCGTCTTCGGGGAAATCAGGCCAGGCTTCACCGAAGATCTCTTTCATCTCGTCCGGATATCGCCCGAAGAACGCCGGGTCGAGATACTGCCGGTTCATGTACGCGTCGGCACGGTTCGTCGCGCCGATGTCTTCGTCACGGTCGGAAGCCGCGTATTTTGGCTCGAGGTTCACGACAAGCCCGATGCGCCCGCTCTTCGCCGCGGCCGATGCCCGAAATGCTTCAACTCCCGCTCCATGCGCTCGCAGAAGATTGTGCGACACAATCGGCGCCTCGAACAGATTCCGATGGCCGGGAGCGAGCTTGCCGTACAGGTATCCTCCATCGCTCACCACCCACGGCTCGTTTATCGTGCTCCACATCGGAATCCGGTCGCCGAGCGTGTCGAACATCGTCGTTGCGTAATCGCTGAACCACCCGGCGATATCTCGATTGAGCCAGCCGCCGCGATCGTCGAGCGCGGCAGGAAGGTCCCAGTGATAGAGCGTGGCGTTTGGCTTGATGCCGCGGGCAAGCAGCGCATCCACGAGCCGCGAATAGAAATCGACTCCCTTGGAGTTGACTCGCCCGAACCCGTCGGGAAGTATCCGGCTCCACGAGATGCTGAACCTGTAGGTTTGCAGCCCGAGCTCGGCCATCAAGGCTACGTCCGCCTCGTAACGATTGTAGTGATCGCAAGCGACGTCGCCGGTGTCGCCGTTCTCCGTCAGTCCCGGCGTGTGCGAGAAACGGTGCCAGATACTGGGCGCTGCGCCGTCCGCCAGAGGCGATCCTTCCACCTGATACGCCGCCGTCGCCGCACCCCACAGAAAGTCATCAGGAAATTGGAGCGAATCACTCATTCTGGAGCCGAGGCAACATGGCGCGTGTGAAGCTCGAGGGCATTCGCAAAATGTATCAAGACTCGGTTGTCGCCGTGCACGGTGTGGACCTCGATGTAACGGACGGCGAGTTCGTGGTTCTGGTCGGTCCGTCGGGTTGCGGCAAGAGCACGACGCTCCGGATGATCGCGGGTCTCGAGTCGATAACAGCCGGCAAGCTCTACATAGGCGACCGGATTGTGAACGACGTTCCTCCGAAAAACCGCGACATCGCGATGGTTTTCCAGAGCTATGCGCTGTATCCGCACATGACCGTGCGGGAAAACCTCGCTTTCGCTCTCAAGCTTCGCGGGAGCCCGAAGGCCGAAATCGAGAAGCGTGTGCAGCAGGCCGCATCGATACTCGGCATCCAGGATTTTCTCGACCGCACGCCACGTCAGCTGTCCGGCGGGCAGCGTCAACGTGTCGCGCTCGGTCGCGCGATCGTCCGTCAGCCTCAGGTTTTTCTTTTCGACGAGCCTCTTTCCAACCTGGATGCTCAACTCCGTGTTCAGATGCGCCGCGAGATCGCACGTTTACACCAGGAGCTCGACGCAACAATGATCTACGTCACGCACGATCAAGTCGAAGCGATGACGCTTGGTGACAGGATCGTCGTGATGAACAAGGGACATGTTCAGCAGATCGATACGCCGATGAATCTCTACGATCACCCGCGTAACAAATTCGTGGCGGGTTTCATCGGCAGTCCGGCAATGAATTTCGTTGATGGCAGAATAGCTGCGGGTGATTCACTTCAATTCGTGGCGGCGGGCGATGCATTCACGTTTGCAATTCCATCGTCGCTTGCGGAGCGCATCGACGGACTGGAAACCCGCGAGCTGACGCTTGGAATTCGCCCAGAGGATGTTTCGGTCGCTCTCGATCCAGGGCCAACGATCTTTGCTGGTGAATCCACCATCGTTCATCCGCCGGCAACTGCGCCAGCTCGCCTGGATCTCGTTGAAGCGCTGGGCAATGAAGTTTTCGTCTACGCGAGCATCGGACCGTATGTGATCACGGCGAGGGTCGCCCCGCAGCCCTTCCCCAAACTCGGTAAGCCGATAACACTAGCCTTCGATCTGGCGAAATCTCACTTCTTCGACTGCGAAACCGGCAACCGCGTAGGAAAGGGCTGAGCGGGCAGCAGGTAACGGACAGCGGGCAGCGGGCTAACGGGAAGCGGCCAACAGGAAACAGCCAACGGGTACGGGTAGCAGGCAACGGGTCAGGTTTCCCAACGAACTTCCCATTCACAAAACGCATCCCCTTCAGCAACACAGCGCACGTGCGACGTCTTCGGCTGCTGTCCTCCCGACACCTCCAAGGCACGCGACAATCCTCCAGTCTGCCTGCGACAGAAGAGTGGGCCCGCGTAATCGAAGCCGACGAGCCGCAGTACAGCATGCCCTTCTTCCTCTTCGACAACCTCCATGTCCCCCGGATGGTAGTAGAGCTTGAACAGTGAGACGCGCTGCGTCAGAAATTCCCTCGGCGACGATTTTCGGATGATTCCACTATAGAGCTGAACCCCCATCGACTTGATCGAATGCGCCCCTGATCGTTCGATCCAGCCAGGGTCCTCGGCGCCAATCTCCGCATCGACGGCTTCCCACAGCGACAGCACCTGGTCGAAGGGCACTTCCTGCGTGGGGCTCACGGTCTCGACCTGGCGCCGCTGCTCCGGCTCGAGCCGCCGAAGGACCGATTCGACAGCGGGCTCACCCTTCTCGGCCCTGACGAAATCCATTGTCGTGTGAAACACCGAGCCCTTGGCCCTTGGGTTTGTCATTGCGCGGCGCCAGCTGATTCCGTTTGCATCGTTGATAGCGCCCGGCGGTCTGGCTTTCCCGACCCGAGGCGTGGAAGCTCGTCCAGGAACACGACCGACCGTGGAACCTTGTAGCCTGCGAGCCGGGTGCGTGCAAAGGCGATGAGATTCTCGCCAGTAACTGAGTCGACCGCTTGGCGCCGCACCACGTACGCTCGCCCTACCTCTCCCCACAGCGGATCACTCACTCCAGCAACCACGACCTCACTCACACCAGGATGCCCGCATAACACTGATTCGACTTCTCCAGGAAATACATTTTCGCCGCCCGAGATGAACATCTCCTTCCGGCGGCCCGATATCGAATACGCGCCATCCGATGCTCGCCGCGCGAGATCACCGGTGCGTAGCCATCCGCCTGGAGCGAGGGCATCAGCAGTCCTTTCCGGGTCGTGGAGATATCCGCCGAACATCTGCGGTCCACGCAGCAGCAGCTCGCCGGATGCCTCGGACTCGGCTTCGCGTCCATCCTCGGTTTCGAGCTTCATTTCCAGGAATGGAACGGGCCACCCAACAGTGCCTGGTCGTTTTACAGCTTCTTCGTCCGATATCGCAAAACAATTCGGACCGCATTCAGTGAGCCCGTATCCCTCGCGCAATGTGTATCCGCTCGCGCGTACCTCAGCAGAGAGGGATGGCGGACATGGCGCGCCACCGCAGGCAAGGAATCTCAATGCCGGGAGCTCGATTCCCCAGCGTGAGCTCTCCCGCATCATCACCAGTTGTGTCGGAACTGTCAGCCCGACAGTGCACTTCTCTTCGGCAAATCCTTCGAGAAACGCAGCCGCATCGAATCCGTCGAACAGCACGACCCGTCCGCCCCGATGCCAGAGCGGTGTTGCAAACACATTCCACCCGCCCGTGTGAAAGAACGGAGTCGAGACCGGCGCTATGTCCGTCGGGCCTAGCTCCCAGGCAGTTGTGGTCGCGATTGCATTGTAGAGAATCTGCCGGTTGGGAATGATCACGCCTTTGGGCTGGCCCGTGCTCCCCGACGTGTACAGAATGAGGACCGCGTCGTTCGCCGCTGTTTCGACGTCCCGTTCATGGGTCGGCGAAGCAGCCAGCAATCGCCCGGCGTCGCTGTCCAGGTCGATCCATTCGATCGGAGAGCCGTTTCCGCTGATTGCGTATTCGGCCGTTCCTCTAAACCGTCCTTCACCGATCAGCAGGACTGGCTGCGCATGCTCGATGATTGCCTTCAGCTCCACTGGCGCAAGACGCCAGTTGAGAGGGACCAGCGCTGCGCCAACTCGCCCACACGCGAAGAAAAGCTCCGCTACTTCATGGCGGTTGCCGGCAACGACTGCGATCCTGTCTCCACGCTTGACCCCTTTCGCTTGCAGCACACCAGCCCATCGGTCGGCCGCGGCGGTGAGCTCGGCGTAGCTCTGCCGAGTGTCGCGCGCGCGATCCACGAGTGCGGTCCGGCCCGGGCTCAGCTTGCTCCAGAACCGAAGTGAATCGGGAGAGCGCGGGAAGCCCGGCCAGTCAGTCATTGGTCTGCCGCGATGCGCGCGGATGCGCGAGAAAGAATCGCAGCATCTCATTCGTCGCATTTGGTCCGCGACTGTCCGTGAAAGTCCCTTCAGGAGATCCACCTGACCAGGCATGCCCGAGCTCCTGGACCATCCATAGCTCGACCGTTCCATCGCCGTTTCCATGCGTCACCTGGCGGTAGTGATATCCCTCCGCGCTGACTCCGCTTTCTTCTGTTGGGGCAATTGTCTTCTGCCCGGGCTTCTGCCCCTGCAGTGCCGATAACTGCAAGGCGAGCTGCTCGGCGTTGCGCGAATTGACAACCGCGTCAGCGCCACCCTGAAACACGATTCCCGGCATTGCGCGAGCTCGTTTTCCCATCGCTGCGCTTGCAGCCGATGAGAGCGCAGCCGCCTCTCCGCCTTTTCCCTGCATTGCCGCTAAAGCTTCGACCACTGTTTTCGCGGCTCCGTACGGTATGCCTGAATGCGTCCCTACTGCAGCATAAAGATCGGGGTAGGAGAGTGCGACCGCGACAGCCATCGCTCCACCTGCAGACAATCCGCCCACATAAACCCGGTCGACATCCACTCGATGAGACGCCATGATCTGCCGCGTAATGGCGCTGATCAAGGCCGGCTCGCCTTGATCTCGCTTCTGATGGGCAGGATCGTACCAGTTCCAGCACTTCTTGGGGTTTGCGCTCTCGGGTTGCTCCGGATAGGCCACCAGCACCGACTTCTCCTCCGCCAGCTCATTCATCCTCGTGCCGCGCGCGATGTCGTCGGGGTCCTGGGTGCAACCGTGCAGCATCACCACGAGCGGGAGGGCGGTCGAGCCGTTGTAGCTTCCGGGAATGAAGAGCTTGTAGCGGCGCTGGCCATGATCCGTCGAGATCTCCCGCGTTACAAACTGTCCGCCGTGTGAGTCCCCCGGCGTATTCGCCCCGGGTATCGCTGACATCACCATGATGAGAATCGGCAGTGCCTCGGGAAGAAATGGAAATCCAATCATCGTGCCTCCACGGCTGCCGCTTCTTGAGCCGCGGCGTCGATCAACTGTGGCAGGAGTACCGTCGCTTCGCCGTCCACCACTACCTCCCCTTTTTGGTTCCTGCAAACCGTAGAGAGCTTCACACGCCGCTTGGGAAGGTTGAGCTCCGTCACCTCTACCCGCGTCGTGACTGTATCTCCAATTCGAACCGGAGCCGTGAAGCGTAGTGTCTGCCCCAGATAGACCGAGCCCGGACCAGGCAACCTGCCCGCAATTGTTGCCGAAATCAGCCCTGCCGTGAGCATCCCATGCGCGACCCTTTCGCCGAAAAGCGACCTCGCTGCTGCGGCTTCATCCAGATGCACCGGGTTGAAGTCACCAGTTATCTCTGCAAATCGAATGACGTCTTCGCTCGAGACTGTCTTGGCGAATTCGGCGCTCTGACCGATTTTCAGATCTTCGAGATTCACGCTCACATCTCCATGATCATGCGGACATCGGGGTCGATTGACGCCGCCGCAGTCCGCCGCGTCATCCACGACACCGCGAAGAACGTGAGAAACGACAATACGAGTGCGACCGCGGATGCAGTTACTCCCGATGGGAATGAGAATGCCTTGAAATAGGCAGCGGTTTCGAGCGACAGCGTTACCACGAGCCCCACCGCAATCGAAGTCATGGCTCCCATGCGGGTTGCACCTTCCCAGTTGAGACCAACCGCCAGAGCCGGCACCAGCGTAGATGCGAACAATCCCCACCCGAAGATTCCGAGGAATGCGACCATCGAGCCCGAGTGCTGGGCGATCAATGCTGCCGCGATGGCAATCACCACCGTCGCGGCGCGTCCCCATCCCAGCTCGTTCTTGAGCCGCCGGCCGAATGCAACCGGCAGGTCGTGAGTAACGACCGCGGCGCCGATGTTGATGAACGAGTTGACCGCGCTCATCGTCGCAGCAGCTACTCCCGAGAACACGAGGGCAGCGAGCAGCAACGGAGTCGCGTTCAGAAGAAGGCTTGGCGTCGCCTGGTCAGGCGCCGATAGCGCGGCCATCTTGCCGCTGGTAACAAACGCCTTCACACCGACCCCAACGCTGAAATAAAGCAGCAGAACAAGAACAAGCCCGAGGGTCTTGAGCAGCGGATACCATTTCAGCTGCAATGGATCACGCAACATGTAGTACTTGTGGACTCCCTGCGGCTGCCCAAGAGAGCCCATCGCGAACACGAAGAAAAACGAAAGTGCAGCGAGCGGGGTGAGCTTGCCCCAGGGAGAGAGAAACTTTGGATCGGATGAGAGAATCGTTCGCGAGATCTCTCCCATTCCCCCACCGAAATCCAGAATGAACAGAAAGACGAGCACCGAGGCCAGCGCCATCAGCGTCCCCTGAAATACATCGTTGTAGATACCAGCCAGAATTCCTCCGGCAACGGAATACGCGAGAGTCACGCTCATCCCGAGCCAGATGCCCCACCCGAGGCCAACTCCGAAAATCGCGTTGACCACCACACCCATGGCGAGAGCGTTGGTCGCCATGTAGCCGACAATTCCAACGAGAATTGCAACGCCCGAAAGTCCCTGGGCGCCCCTGGATCGATACCGCGCGCCGATCGCGTCCGGCACAGTCATCAGTCCGCGTGCTTCGCCAAGCAATCGCATCCGCTTCGCGAGAACCCAGGCTCCCATGACGTTCGTAACTGAAGCGGGAAGCACGAGGAACATCGCTCCGAGCCCGACAGCATAGATGAGTCCGGGGCCGCCGATGAAAGCAAATCCGGAGACCGAGGTCGACACGGACGCAACTGTCAAAGCAATCAGGCCGATTCCATGGCCGGCCACGAAGAAATCACTTGCCGTCTTCGTTCGCCGCGACGCCCAGATACTGATGGCGATGATTACGGCAAAGTACGCTACGCCGACCGCGATCACCTGCGGCTGCGCGATTTTCGGAAGCGCCGTCTGGAGAAGAGCGAACGGAATCACTTCAGTCATCGTCGAGTGCCCGCCGCGTTTGCCGCCTCGTTCGCGCGTGACGCGCTTTCGGCGCTTGCCCTGTCCGCGGTGGCCGCAGCAGCTGCATAGAGCTGGCCGAGTTGTCGCACCTTCTCCACATCCTCTGCCGCCAGAGTTTGTGTTTCAAATGTCAGCGCATATGCTACCGGCAGCACAACCACCGGCATCAATCCAATGCCGTAAATGATGATTGCAGCTCGTGCAGGAAGGCCAAGCCACAGAGTACTCCCGGGCCCTTCATTCGCAGGGAGACCCAGGGCCAGACCGAAGCCGACTGTCAGCGTCACGATCACGAATGCGAACGGAATCGCGAGACGCCCTACGCCGCCCCGCCCTCGCGCAGCGCCGAGCACCATGATTCCACCGAGTGCACCCGGAATTCCAAGCGCCAGAAGCCACGGCGCCCAGCCTGGCGCTCCACCGGGCATGAACGCGGACGCATACGCGACAGCAATCGCGCCGACCGCCAGCATGAGTATCACACGCGCAATTCTCTTCGTCGCGTTGTCAGCGATCCTCACTGAGGATGTCACACCTGGCATCCCTTCCGTCGCCGCGATCGTCAACCCGCCATCCCCTTTACTAATGATTCATCCTGAGAGTCCACGGCTGATTTTCCGCGAGCGACGGGGCGTGGATTCCATTGCAATGCAATACAGCCCATTGCCAGGCCGGCGCCGGAGCCCGTGAGCAGAACGAGATCACCTTGCTCGAGCCGTCCCATGGTCACCGCGTCATCCAGCGCCATCGGTAGGCACGCGGATCCCGTGTATCCCCATTTGTGCATGATTGTGTGCGCCCTTTCCATCGGCTGGCCGAGCGTTCCCATCACTGTTCGGATGGTCGAGAGATTCACCTGCGTCCACAGCCACAGCCTTACATCACTCGCGTCGCGTGAGATCGCGCCGAGTACAGATCGAGCGATCCTCGGCCAGCCTTCCTCGTTGACCTCCGGGGGATATTTCGTCACAAACCGCAGCCGGTTGCGATTGCCTTCCCTCAGAACCGTTTCAGTGATCGGCTCAGCTGCGCCACCAGCGAAGATGCCCATCCCGCTGGCGAGACGGCCGTCCGAGTACAGCTCCGACGCCAGAATGCCCGGTTTCTCCGCACGCTCGACGATCACCGCCCCAGCCCCATCCGCGAAGATCGTCGACGTCTTCTTGTCGTGCTGATCGATGAACTTCGACATCGCGTAGGCGCCGATGACGAGCACCTTCTCGTATCGTTCATCTGCGCGCAGATACTTCCACGCTACGTCGAGTGCAGTGACAAACCCCGCGCACGCGCTGTTCACGTCGAACGCTGCCGCGCGCCAGGCGCCAAGCCGGGCCTGCACCACAGGCGCTGTCGCCGGAGAGATATACTCGGGCGTGTCTGTCGCGACGATGATGAGGTCCACGTCATCGGCTGTGATTCCGGCCGACTCCAGCGCCCGCTTCGCCGCAGCTTCCGCCAGATCAACGGTCGATTCGTCGGCGGCGCAATAGCGACGCTCCTTTATGCCAAGCGTGTTCGACACGAAGTCGTCGATGTCCTCACCGAGCACTCGCGAGAGCTCGGCGTTCGTCACGAGCCGCTCCGGAACGTAGGAGCCCGTGCCGGTGATCGTCACTTCGCTAGACGGCATCCTAGCCTGGTGGCGCGACGCCTGGAGGAGGTGCCGTGGTGCCGCGCACCACCAGTCTTGACGGTATGGTTCGCTGTACGGGACTCTCGACTCTACCCTTGTGCTCCTCGCCGCGGAGAGCGTGAAGGAGAAGGCGCGCTGCGCGAGCCCCCAATTCTCTCGCCGGAATTGCGATTGTCGTCAGCTCGGGGTGCGTCAGCGAAGCCAGCTCGATGTCGTCACATCCGACTATCGAGATGTCCTGTGGGACGCGGACCCGGGAGACGGAGCAGGTCTTCAAGGCGCCCACCGCCACGAGGTCGTTGCTGCAGAACACGGCGGTCGGCCGTTTTTCGATGGCCAACAGCGCGCGCATTCCGGCCTGTCCCCCTGCGGCGGTTGCGGGAATTCGCCGCAACCGATCGGAGCTCATCCTGAATCCACTCTTCGCGATTGTCTGGACGAATCCCTGCTCGCGCATCCGGATTGCGTGAATGTCCGTAGCCGGCCCGAGGAAGGCGAACTGCTCGTGACCCAGCGCGAGCAAGTGCTCTGCCGCCTGCCTCCCGGCGCCGAATGCATCGCTGGCAACTCCCGGCCAGCGATCCGGCGGCTCGTCGATCAATACGACATTCGTGCGCTCGAGGAGGTTGTCCGTGAGAGAGGCAGCACCGAGCGCATCGATCATGATTCCGTCTATCTGCCTTTCGAGCAGAGCACTGATA
>JALYJX010000015.1 GCA_030775065.1 Gemmatimonadota bacterium
CTCGCGCGAGTTCGCGAGGAGATCGAGCGTTACGAGGGTCGGCTCCGCTTCCTCAAATCACGCGTTGCCGTGAGCACGCTCTCGGTCACGCTGCACGAGCCGATGCCGATTCTGGGACAGTCACCAGGCCAGAATCCAATCGCCGAGGCGATTCGCCGGGCGTGGCGCAACTTCGTCGGGTTCATTGCGTCAGGAATAGCAGCCCTGGGAATACTCATTCCACTCGGCGTGCTGGCCTTCGCAGGATGGATTGTCTACAAGCGGGTGCGAGAGCGCACGAACAAGCCGCAGTGAGCTACTGTTGCGCGGGCGGGTTCCCGACCGGCCGCGCATCCGGCGGCCGGTCACCCCGCGTGAAAAGCATCGAGCTCCTGAAGCATCGCCTCCGCTGATTGTGGTCGGTCGGCGGCATCTTTCTCGACGGCGCGCATTATCAGATTGGCTAATCCATTCGGGACCGAAGGTCGTTTCACATCCAGGGGCTCGGGTCGCTCGATCGCATGTGCGACCATAGTTGCCTGTGGACTGCGTCCGGGAAACAACGACGATGCTGATATCATCTCGTAAGCGATCGCACCGACCGCGTAGATATCCGCGCGATGATCGAGCGAAGGATCAGCGGCCACTTGCTCGGGCGCCATGTACGCAGGACTTCCCAGCGCGACCCCGAGCGAGGTGACGAAACTCCCCGGCGGCGAAGATGCCGCCAACGCCATGGCAATCCCAAAGTCGGTTACCTGCCATCCGCTCTTCCCTAGAAGCACGTTGTCAGGCTTCATGTCACGATGGACTATCCCGTGCTCATGAGCGTTAGCGAAAGCTGAGAGGACATCCCGAAGAATCCGAACAGCGTCACGGATGGGCAAAGCACCGTACCTCGCGATTCGCGCCTGCAGTGATTGGCCCTCGACGAGTAGCATCGTGTAGTACGGCAGCCCTTCAGTGGCTCCCGAGCTCAGAACAGGAACGATGTTGGGATGTTGCAGTCTTGACGCGACCTCGATCTCCTGCTTGAACCTGTCGAGACTGATCGCAGCGGCGAGCTCGGGCGGAAGAACCTTGACGACGACCTTCCGGTGGTGAGTCGTGTCCTCGGCCACGAACACGCGCGACATTCCGCCGGCACCGAGCTCGCGCTCGAGCACGTATGCGTCCCCGAGCGTCTGTTGGAGCTGTTCTCGCAAACCCATCAGGTCACAATCCGCGGAGCTGAGTCAGACTGTCTGATTCGGAAAGGTGCCTCATTGCAGTGCGCGTTGCATCAGCGCTTGGAATCGAGGGTCGTTCCGAACGGGCTCGAAGAACGGAATGCGAAGAAAGAACGGATCGCTGAACCACTGATTGAGAAACACGTCAACCCAGGCGATTGCGGAATCGGGCTCCGATACGCCCATGTGCAATAGCGAGATCTCGTATGCGAATTCAATCTTGCGAGGGTTGAGCTTCAGCTCCCGGAGAACATCCCTGGCCGGAGCTGCGTCGCCTGCGCGCGCCAACCCAAAAGCGCGATACGCCCTGAGCTTGTCGAGGTTCATCTTGGTTTTCGTCAGGGCGATTGCTGTATCCAGCTGCGCGAGCGCGGCCGGGTGCCTCTTCTGAAGAGTCAGAAGAGTCGAGTACGTCATGTGCGGACCCGGATTCACCGGGTCGATCGAGATCGCCGATCTCAATGCCGAGTCAGCGCCACGGTAGTCGCCGGCGTAGAGCTGCATCGTCCCCAGATTCAGGTTGATCACCAGCGAGAGTGGATCGAGCGACCGGGCCTTTTCAGCTACCGCAATGGATTCCTTCAATCTCCCCAGGCTCGCCAGCATCCGGGAATACCATTGGTAGGTTGTCGCATAGTCCGGCTCAACCGCGATTGCAAGCTTGAACTCGCGCTCAGCTTCTGTCCATCTGTGATGGTTCCGGAAAATTGCACCTAGTACGGCGTGTGGTGCGGCGAGGGATGAATCGAGGGCGATTGCCTTGTTTGCGTGTTCGCGTGCGGCAGCCTGAGTTGAATCGGGATGCGCATCAGTGTAGCTGGGCATCACGAGGTAAGCCTCGGCGAGCCCTGCGTACGCCCGGGCGAATTTCGGATCGCGTGCTATTGCCTTCTTGAAGTAGTCGAGTGATTGCTGAACGCCGGCGGCTGTTCGCTTGTTCCAGAAAAACCGGCCCTTGAGATAATCGTCGTATGCGAGCGGATCATTCGTCGGCTTCGTTGCAAGCGATCGAGATTCGTGCGGCCGGAGCGCTACGTCGAGGGCGCGAGCAACTCGCTCCGCCACGTCTGACTGGAGCTTGAACTCGCCGGCGAGGACAGCCTCGTAGGGCTCCCCCCAAACCTGTGTCCCATCTGAAACCCGCAGGAGCGCGGGCCTCACACTGACAACATTGCGACGCGATTGAGTCTTGTCCCAGCGAACGCTGCCGGTGAGCAGGTAATTGACCCCGAGCTCGCCACCGATTTGCTGAGGCGACTTGTCGGATCCGACATAACGCTTCGCGCTCTGTCGTCCGATCACGCTTAGCCCGGAGATCGAAGCAAGGCGACTCGTTATTGCCTCCGTCATTCCATCGACGAAGTACGCGTCGTCCGGAGCACCACCATTCTCGAAGGGGAGCACCGCGACTCGCGGCTGAACGGCGGGAGCGGGGCCGGATCGGTCCCGCTGAATGGCAACCAGCGCCGCAACGACTGCGATGAGCAGAGCAGCACCAGCGGCGGCAATCACCGTTCGGCGCTGGTTCTTTCCCTTCGCGGCGGCTTGTGTTACAACCGGTGGCACGCTGCCGCCGGCCGGAGTCGCAAGCGCATCGAGAGCCTGCAGCATCTCGTCGGCGGACTTTGGCCGGTCGGCAGCGTGCTTCTCCAGCGCCCGCATTATCAATCCCGAGAGGGCGGGCGGCACCGAAGGACGCCTGAGCTCGAGGCGCTCGGGCTGCTCGATAGCCTGTGCCGCCATCGTTGCCTGAGCGCTGCGGCCCCCAAAAAGCTCAGATCCGGTCAACATCTCGTAGGCCATCGCGCCCACTGAATACAGATCAGCGCGATGATCGAGCATTGGATCGGCGACCACCTGCTCGGGTGCCATGTAAGCCGGAGTTCCGAGCGCAACGCCCAGCGATGTCACGAGACTTCCCGGAGTCGCGGAAGCGGTGACGGCCTTTGCGATTCCGAAGTCGGTCACCTGCGCGTTGTATTTCGTGAGAAGGACATTGTCAGGCTTGATATCGCGGTGGACGATCCCCCGCTCGTGCGCGTAAGAAAGCGCAGAAAGCACATCGCGAAGAATCTTTACCACGTCGTTGACCGGCAGCTCACCCTCGCGCGTGATTCTGGCGCGCAGCGATTCGCCCTCGACAAGAGGCATCGTGTAGTACGGAAGCCCGTCGGTGCTGCCTGCTGTCAGCACCGCGACGATGTTCGGGTGTTGAAGCTTCGCGGCGAGCTGAATCTCCCGCTTGAACCGCTCGAGGTTGACTGCGGCGGCGAGCTCAGGCGGCAGAAGCTTGATGACGACTTTACGATCCAGAGTCGTGTCGTTCGCCACAAAGACCCGCGACATGCCGCCACCGCCGAGCTCATGCTCGAGGGTGTAAGCACTGCCAAGCGTCTCCTGAAGCTGATCGCGCAAATCGGGCAGGCTGCCGCTCCATCGAGTTAGCCGGGCTAATTTAAACCCCGGGCTTTCGACCGGCATCATAGCTTGAAAGCGAATGACCCGACACTCTGCGGTGAGGAAATCGACGATTCCGTTGCAGTCCGAATGGAGCGGTAGCGAATCGAAGGGTAGCGAATCAAGCGCGGCCCTCGTCGGCCGCGCGCAAAACGGCGACGTCGATGCCTTCGAGCTCATTTACAACGAGCACTCGGGCAGAGTCTATGCTCTCTGCCTCCGACTAATGGGTGGTGAGCAGACGGCAGCAACCGAGCTGATGCAGGACGTGTTCGTCCGGGCGTGGAAGAATCTCGGCAAGTTCCGGGGCGAATCCGCGTTCTCGTCGTGGCTGCACCGCCTCGCCGTGAACGCAATGCTGGAGAACGCGCGGAGCGACAAGCGTCGCGTCGCGCGGGTGTTGCCAATGGAGGACACGAGTCAGATCGGCGCGTTCTCTCCCGGTGATTCGCCGGATTTGAGGATCGATCTGGAACGGGCAATTGCAAGACTCCCGGCTGGCGCGCGGACGGCGTTCGTCCTCCACGACATCGAGGGGTATCAGCACAAAGAGATCGCGGAGCAGCTCGGGGTCGCGGTCGGAACGGTAAAGGCGCAGGTCCATCGCGCGCACAAGCTTCTCATACAGGCATTGGACAAATGACAGACGACACGATAGACGAAGCCAAGCTTCGCGACTTGATGAAGGATGTTGAGGCTCTGCCACGGAGCATCGAGCCGCCGGCGGAGGCATGGGCGAAGATTCGCGCGGAGATCGACGCGACGGGCGGCACGGGCCGGGACGAGGAAGTGAGTGGGTTGGAGTCGAAACGACCGGCTCGCATCGCATTCTGGCAGCGGCCGATGTTCCTGGCAGCCGCGACTCTGCTGCTGGTCGCCGGGTCGTCGGCGATCACAGCAATCGCTCTCAACCGTCGCGGAGTACCAACAGCTGGACCTTCAGCTCAGACGCGCATTGCGGCGGTTACGGCTGACAGCAACGGCGGACCCGCGTCCCTGGCGCAATTCACTCTCGTCGAGAGTGACTATCTGCGCGCGGTGAACGATCTCTCGGCGATACTCGAGTCGGACCAGGGATCGCTCTCGCCCGAGACGGTGGCCAAGCTCCGCGAGAGCATCAAGGTGATCGATGCGGCGATACTCGAAGCGCGCAACGCTCTTGCAGCCGATCCGGCTAATCGCACCCTCATTCAGATGCTGGCGAATTCGTACGAGCAGAAGGTGGATCTTCTGAAGCGGACGACCGAGATGGCGCGGAGCTGAAGATGATTCGCGAGGCGCTCCTTGGTCTGGCTCTCGTTTCGGGGCTTGCCGCCGGCGCGCAAGCACAGGGGAAGGTCGAGCGCGGGCTGCGGCTCGATCCCGACGGAGCGGTCAGGATCACCAACCTCGTTGGGAGCGTACGCGTCACCGGATGGAGCCGTGACTCGGTTTCGCTTCGCGCATCGCTTCCGAAGGGCGATAAGGTTTTCATGGGCGGCGGTCCGCGCGGTATGAAGATGATGGTCGAGACGCCAAACGACCGGAACCCGCAGCCGAGTCGCCTCGAGCTGATGGTTCCGGCGCGCGCGAAGGTGTGGGTGAAGACGGCAACCGCCGAGATCGATGTTTCCGGGGTGACTGGCGAGCTCGACCTGTACGTCGTCGGAGGGAAGATCCGCGTATCGGGCAATCCCGCCGAGCTGAATGCCGAGGCGATAGACGGCGACATCGAGGTGAACGGAAAGCCGGGCTGGCTGCGCGCGAAAAGCGCGAGCGGAACGGTGACGTTCAACGGGTCGAGTGGCGACGTGTCGATCTCGACAGTGAGTGGCGGAATCATCGTCAATTCGGTGCCCGCTGAAGGAAGCGGGAAATTCGAGCGCGCCAAAGTCGAGACTGTCACCGGACCAATTCGCTTCAACGGTGACATCCAGAGGGCGGCGGCGATCGACTTCAACACGCACAGCGGTGCGCTCGACATCGCGATCCCGAGACGCTCGGGTGCCGATTTCGAGGTTGCGTCCATCGCGGGGACGATCTCTAACGAGCTCAACTTTGCTCGGCCGGTAAAGGGCCGCTACGGGAGGGGATCGGAGCTGGTAATGATGAACGCCAATGGCGGGGCGCGCGTGACCGTTCGATCATTCAAAGGGCCAGTCACGTTACGAATTGCTAAGTAACACCAACTACAAAAGAAGAACCACAAAGCGAAGAGCGTCCAGGGACTAAAGCGCTGAGCTTCGGGCTGCAAGCGTCAATGACTTACCGGGACGCAGTCAAGAACGTAGACCGTTGTCCTTTGACTGCGAGCTCGAAGAGTCATTGTCGTAGGCAGCTCCAAGCTCGACGCTTTGTTCCCTGGACGTTCTTCGCTTTGTAGTTCTTCAGTTTTTTGAAAATTCATCTAAACCGATGCACGACGGCTGGCATCGTATGAGAGCAGGAAACAACTTCTCTTACAGGAGCCTCAAAATGTTGCGCTCACCGCTGCGAAAACTCGCTCTCCTCGCTGGACTCTCAGCGCTCGTCACCACGGTCGCGATTGCGGGACCCCCATGGATCGCAATCGAGTACCCCGCAAATCCGCACGACCCCGGAACCCGCGGTGCACTGCTCACCGTGCGCACCTATCACCACGGCGAGCTCATTTCGTACCAGCTCGCCGGCACGGCTGAAGGAATCGTCAACGGCCGCCGTCAGTCCATGCCGCTCGACATTCGCCGGCTGCCTCAGGCCGGGATGTACGCCGTTCGCTTTCAGAAGCCCGCGCAGGGAAGCTGGATGCTCGTCATAACCAGCAGTCAGCAGAACGGCGCGTTTGCAGCCTCGGCGCTGGTGACCATCGATTCAGGCGGCGGTGTTGCCTCCGTCAGCGTGCCATCCGGCACGATCGAGAACGGAAGGTGGCGTGTGCCGCGAAAGGTGGCCTCTGCAGAGATCGATACGATGCTGAAGAATGCAGCGGCAACAACACTCGCGCGCGGACAGTAAGCTCCAGACTGTAGGACTTAGCAGCCTCCACGCTCAACGCCCAAACGCGAAGTACCTCCGACGGTCAGGGTCCGTAAATTGAAGCGGCCCTGACCTCACGGAGGTGTTCGATGAGTCGAAAAAGCCTTCTCCTCTTTCTCTTCGTCTGCTTCCTTGGCGGAATTGGCACGTTCCTCGGCTCGATTCTCGGGAACGCATTGGGGAAGACAGGCCTCTACACTGGCGCGTTAATCGGCGGTGTGCTCGGCGTGGCGGTCGCGACAAAGCTTGCGGTGAGCCGGCAGATCCTCGGGCCGAAGCGCTACTGGCCGGCTACTGTCGGGGGAGTACTCGGATTGTTGCTCGCTGCGATAATTGCGACGAACAACATGTCCACTCCGGTCGTGCCACTCGCCAGCATCGTGTTGATCGGATTCGGCGCCGTGGTCGGAGCCGGGGCCAGGCATGGGAAGGCCATCGACCGTTAAAAGCAACTGAATACTGCAAGGTATCAGGCGTCAGGTAATCCAGGTGGCCTGGCGTCAGGAACTACCCAATGACCTTGAAGCGATGCTCATCAGGCGTCGAGATAAGTCTCCGGGCAGTCCCTGGTGCCCGGCCACCCGGATTACCTGACGCCTCATACCTTGCACTTATCAGTTGTTGTCCTTGCATGTACCGCTTCTTCGATAGTTACGGGTTGATCCAGTACGAAACCTTGAGCAGCAGCGTGTTGTTCGGGTGCGCCCTGAAGATGTCCTGGAAATCGCGGCGGAAGCTGAAGTCGTTCACCTGATCTCCGGAATCCTCGCGGCCCTGCGACCACACCAGGAAGAGAGTCGAGCCAGGCTTGTACTCCCAGCGCAGAACCGTATTCGAGCGGAACTCCTTGAAGCTGAATCCGCCCGGATCGCCACCCGCGTAAGGCTTCAGGCGATCGTCGTAGTTCTCCGCCCGCGGATTGTTGAGCTCACGCCAGTTCGAGTAACCACCACTCGACGTGAACGGCTGCCCGTAGAACTGGAGCGACAGGTTCGGCGTCATGGTGTAGTTCAGGCGCGTCGTGAGACTGACCGTGGTCTGATCCAGCCGGGCGAACGTGTAGTGCGTCGTGTCGTGACCGGCCGCGCCGAAATTCGCTCTCCATTGTCTGTCGTTGATGTCGCGATTGTAGCCGAACCCGAACGATGCGCTGAACTGGCTCGAGACGCGGAACTGTCCGCCTGGCTCGATCCACCAGCTTCGTGAGTTCCCATCATCGCCGCGCCAGACGCCGGCGAACATGTTAGCCGTCCACGGCTTTCGGCTGTCCGTCTCGAGGCCTGCCCACGTATCGAAATTCGCTGAACGCCGGATGGCCGGACCGCCGCGAGCATCACGGTCGGCAAACACCTTCGTGAAATCACCGAGATTGCCGCCGACGTGACCCCACATCCAGTTCGGGAACTGAACGTGCCAGTTCGTGTTCAGCCCGATCGTCGTCGGCAGACCTTCGGTCGTCCACCGCTGCATCGTGTTGAAATTGAAGAACGCGCGAGTGTATGCCCTGGTCGGCTTGTTGAACTGAAGCGCGAACCAGTTCCTGAGCATCTGCTCGTCGGCCCGCGTCTGGAAGCCAAGATCGTTGATCTCGAAGCCGGGCGAGAAGCGCTGGTAAACACTCTGGAACCGAGTGAATCCTCCGCCGAACTTGCTCAGCGTCACACGCTGGGAGTTGCCGGAGAGCGAAGTTCGCGTCGGGTCGAACTCAAGATCGTCATCTGGACGCTGATACCGGTGAACGCCATCCATCTGCGTCCGGGCGATTGCTTCGGCTGTGCCGTTGATCCTGCTTGCCGCGAGATTCACCGCGAGCTCGAATCGCTTGTCGAGAAAACGATGGCGCAGATCGAGACCGCCGGTGTAAGCACCACGCCGCAGGAACGGATCCGTGTTGGAATCGAGACTGCGGTTTACGCCCGTGATCATTGCACCGATGTCGGTTTGCCCGTCGTTCAGCGCCTGCTGCACACGAGCCGCAGAGTAATTGGTCGTCGGCTCGATTGTCTGATCCAGTGCACCGACTTCGCGCTGAGTTACGGCGTCGAGAAAACCAATCGACATTCCCTTGCCGAGACGGCCGGTGACCTTCGCGGCGCCAAGGATTGTAGTGTTGGTAGCGCTCGACTGGTCGCCATAGACGCCGCTCAGCTGCGGCGACCTGCCGACGCGACGCGAGTAGAACAGACCCGTGCAGCCAGTATCGATGTCGCCGCAGTTGGTCTTGAATGAGAAAATCCCCGATCCCTCGAGAAAAAAGGGCCGCCGCTCTTCGAAGAACTGCTCGAAGGCTGACAAGTTCAGCACGGACGGATCGGCCTCCACCTGACCGAAATCGGGGTTAATTGTTGCGTTGACGGTGAGATTGGTTGAAAGACCGAACTTGAGATCCACGCCTGCAGCAAATGATTGCGGATGCTTGAATGAGCTGCCTGAAGGCCGCGTCTCGTTCTTCGTCACGACGTAGGGCGTGAGCTCGAGCCTGCTCGGCTGTCCGATGCCGCTGATTCCCGTGAGCTGTCCGGTCTGGGAGATGTATCCCTGCTGGTCGCGGCGGTAGAGCGGCCAGCTGATGCGCTGCGCAGTGCGCGCGACGTCGCGCACGACCATGAAGCCAAACGTGTGATTCGGCTTGTTCGCGAAGCGTAGCTGACTGAACGGAATCCGGAACTCCGCAACCCAGCCGACCGAATCGACGCGGGTCGCGACGTCCCAGACGGCGTCCCAGCTGCCATCCTCGTTGTTGTCGTTGTAGACGTAGAAGTCTCGCTTCACGCCGGCGGGATTGACGATGAACTCGTACCCTGTGCGCCGATCGTAATAGGAGTCGATCATGAGCTTCAGCTGCTCCGACTGCGTGCGAACGTCTCGGCGACTTAGTAGCGAAATGATACTATCGGGCGCCGGATCGAACATCCGGGCGAGCACGTAGAGATTCTTCTCGTCGTGCACGACCCGAACTTCGGTCTTGAAGCGGGTTTCGGCGCCGGGCTTGGGCTCGTACTCGAGGAACTTGTCGATCACCTGCGCGTTCTGCCACGCGGCATCGTCGGTCTTGCCGTCGAGTACGGGCGCCGATGCAGCACGTGTCGAAGCAGCGACTGTGGCGCTCGCTGCGTTCAGGACCGGCATCGAGCTTACTGCTGACGGTGAGGGCGGATTGCTGACGATCTTCGTCTGATCCTGTGCGGCTAGCTGGCCGGCAAAGATCAGAACGGAGATCGAGGACATCGACAAGGGTGTGACGATTGAGATTTTCATAAGGGCCCGCGACGGGTGGAGCGGTGTATGACGGTGCGGACAGCGTTGACAACCGGGTGAGACAGCCCGATCCCCTGATTGGTTTGGCCGCAAATGTCCGGATTTGGTAATTCCACCATACGTCGGCGGCGACCGGTTAGTTACCGATGCTCACGCGGTTTTACGACAATCTGACAGTTGTTCGAGATCTGCTGTCAGGCGTACGGGAACCGGACCCTTCCGGCGGCGTATCACGCTGCAACCGCGACTACAGCATGTTGATGCACCGCTTGCTGGCGCGTTTGGTGCTTCCGGCCAATACTGTGTGCAACCGCATTACAAACCGCCCAGGCAGATCGTCTTCGATTCACGGCAGGCAGCTTCTGACACAGATCCCGCATTCGTTGCCACTCCCCCTGAAGAAGCTCGCGCTCGTGCTTTGCGTTGCACTCACACTCGGGGTGGGGGCTCTGGAAGCTCAGGGCGTGAAGCCGCGGCCGCGGCCTGCGGGACCCGCACCGCCACCGGCACCGCCACCGGCAAAGACACCGGCAAAGAAACCGGCAAAGACGCCGCCCAAGACACCGGCAAAGACGCCGCCCAAGACACCGGCAAAGACGCCGCCACAGACACCTTTACAAGCACCCGCACAGACACCGGCTCAATCACCGGCGCTGCCGCCCGGCACTGCTTCGACTTTTACGCTTTCGGGGCTGGTGCGCGCCCAGGCTACGGGCGCGCCCCTTCCGTATACGACGGTCAGCGTAGAGCCGCTGGGGCGGGAACGATTCACCGACCAGAGCGGATGGTTCCGGCATTTCGCGGTTCCGGCCGGCAATTACAGAGTTCGGCTGCGGCAGCTGGGCTATATACCTGTCGATACGACGATCACGGTTACTTCGAGCTACGACTTTGTGTTCTGGCTCGCGAAGGTCCCGTCGACACTTGCCGACGTGCATGTGACTGCACCGGTACGCCGGTGCATCGTTCCCGAAGAGAATGGATTCGTCGGTGACACGGACCTCACAACAGTGCTGGGAGAGGCTCGGAAGAATGCCGAGCGCGAGCGTCTGCTCCGGCGGACGTATCCGTTCGAGTACAAGCTGGCGCAGGCACACGACACATATGACTTGCAGACCCGGACGCATCGAATCATCTACGACACTCTGACATTCAGAAGCGACGACGACTGGCGCTACCGAAAAGGCCGAGTCGTCTCCGAAGACCAGAACAAGATCTTCGGCGCCGTGCGTGTGATGCGGCTGCCAACTCTCACCGATCTCGCGGACGTGAGGTTCCTCACGGCGCACTGCTTCAAGTACGCCGGTATATCGGACGAGGACAGCATTCCGACGCATCGGATCGACTTCGAGCCGACGCCGGACATCAAAGCGCCGGATGTCGAAGGGTCAATCTTCATTGACAGCGCGACTTATCTCATTCGGCGGGCGGAGTTTCGACTGACGCGAGGTGAAAACATCAAGCCGGCAATCCTCGGGATGAAAGTGACGACGACCTACCGCGAGATTCTGCCCAACGTCGCGCTGTTCAACGAGATCATATCCGTTCAGCCGCTCTCGCTCGCGGCGCCGGGTAAGCATCGGACAGAGTTCCGGCAGAATCAGCGGCTCCTGAGCTATCGCTTCCTGTACAATGGGCCGCCGGGCAGCGAGGCACCGATGGTCTGGCGCAAAGCCGCAGACAGCCCACAAACATCTGATGTAAGCAAGTAGGTACTTGCATTCGGGCCGGGCGACCTTTTAGGTTCCCGACTCATGGACACCAGAACCGAGCTACTGAATGCCGCTGCGCAGGTTTTCTCGCAGCATGGCTTCCGCGGGTCCACGACTCGCCGTATAGCGGAAACGGCAGGCGTGAACGAAGTCACTCTCTTCCGCTATTTTGGATCGAAGGAAGCGCTCCTCCAGGAAGCGATCGCCAGCACCTCCGACGCACCGACCGCCACGACGCTTCCCGCAATCCCGCTTGATCCGGACCGGGAGCTGTCGGAATGGTGTGGGCTCATGATCGAGCGGCTTCACGCGAAACGCTCGATCATCCGCAAGTGCATGAGCGAGATCGAGGAGCGGCCGGAAATGATCACGACGGCGGTGAGCACTCCCGTTCGAGCCGCCAATGATTTGTCGGCCTATCTGCGAAAGCTGAAATCAATGGGACTGACGCAGCCGGATTTCGACGTCGCCGCCGCAGGGTCGATGCTGCTCGGTGCGCTTTTTCACGATGCGATGGGTCGCGAGATGATGCCGCAGATATATCCCGCGCAGGCGAAAGCGGCTCGTCTTTACTCGCGACTTCTTCTCAACGCAATCGGTTTCAAAACGGGCAACGGAGGCACGCGGTGAATTTTTTTGCAAGGATTTCAGGCCTGGCTCTATTTGCGGCAGCGCAGCTCTCGGCACAGGGCACAACTCCGGCCGCCGCGACATTGCCGAGGCAGGGAGCAACTCCGCTGTCACTTGAGGAAGCCGTGCGCAGGGGCGAATCCCAGAGCGAAGCGGTTCACATCGCGCGCGCGGGAGTCGGCCGAAGCGAGGGACAGCAGCTGCAGGCGCGGAGCCAGTACCTCCCGCAGATCTACGGATCGGGCAGCTACACGCGCACGCTCAAATCCCAGTATGAGGGATTCGGGGGAGCGCCGGCCGACACGACAACGTCAACCGCGCCGGAGCCTCCCTGCGACGACTACCTCAGGGATGAAACCGCGCCAATCGCCGATCGGCTGGCCGGCCTCGAGCTATCCGCCCGCTGCGCGTCGGGACTCAACCCGTTCGCGTCGTTCAGCAGTCTGCCGTTCGGACAGGCGAACCAGTACAACTTCGGGCTGTCTCTCTCGCAGAATCTCTTCAGCGGCGGGAGAATAGCGGCACAGAGGGCGGCCGCAAACGCCGGGCGCAGGTCGGCAGACATCGAGCTCACCGCGCAGCGCGCGCAGATCATACTCGACGTCACAGAGGCGTACTACGACGCAGCGCTCGCGGACCGGCTCGTCGCGATCACCGAAGCGTCCTACAACCAGACGGAACGTGTCTTTCAGCAGACGCAGCTCGCAAAGAACGTCGGCAACATCTCCGAGTTCGAGCTGCTGCGGGCGCAGGTGACGCGGGACAATCAGCGTCCGGTGGTCATCCAGCGGCAGAGCGACCGTGCGGTTGCGTATCTCCGCCTCAAGCAGCTGCTGAACATTCCGCACGATCAGCCGCTGACACTCACGACCGCGATTGACGACCCGGCCACTCTCCCCGCGGGGATTCGTCTCGCCGGTCTCACGGTATCTGACTACTCTGCCCCCGACACGGCCAGCTCGCGCCGCGCGACGGTGCGCCAGGCGGCTGAAGCCGTGCGCGTGCAGGAGAGTCAGGTCCGTATCGCGCGGTCGCAGCGCATTCCGTCGCTCAGCCTCAGTTCTCAGTACGGCGCGGTCGCGTATCCCGCGAGCGGTCTCCCGGCGTCCGATCAGTTCCGCACGAACTGGACGATAGCCGTCGCAACGCAGTTTCCGATCTTCACCGGCGGACGAATTCGCGGCGACGAGAAAGTGGCGCAGGCAAACCTCGCGGAATCGCGCGCGCGCCTCCAGCAGGTGAGGGAATTCGCCGCGCTCGATGCGCAGGTCGCGATCAATGCGCTGAACCAGGCTGCGGCCTCGTGGCAGGCAAGCCGCGGTACGGCGCAGCAAGCTGCTCGTGCCTACTCGATTGCCGAGGTGCGATACCGCGAAGGAATCTCGACGCAGCTCGAGCTCAACGACTCGAGAATTCTGACGGAGCAGGCGACGGTGAACACAGCGCTCGCAGCGAGGAATCTTCAGGTTGCACGCGTGAAGCTCGCGCTCCTGCCGAATCTCCCGCTGCAGACCGGACCATCCGCGCTCTCGGCGCAGCAGCAGGCGCAGGCGCAACAGCAGCAGACTCAGCAATACTCACAGCCGCAGCAGACCCAGCCGCAACAGCAGGGACAGACACAGACGGGAACGCTCGCCAACCAGCAGATACCACCTGGACTCTAATCCATGAATTCGATAGAAAGTCGTAGACGCATCAGGACCTACGCCGTCCCCAGGCTCATCGCCGTGCTACCCGTGCTGGCCCTGCTCAGTCTCGGCGCATGCAAGAAAACGTCGGAAGCAGATGCCGCCGACGCCAGGAACGCAGCGATGACGATCGGTACCGAAAACATCGCCATCGTGACTCTCGGCGACGTGACGAGCGGCCCCACGCTTTCGGGCTCTCTCTTGCCGGAACGCGAAGCGTCGGTGCGCGCTCAGGTAGGCGGCAGCGTGCTCCAGACTTACGCCGAACAGGGACAGCGCGTACGTGCCGGACAGCTGCTCGCACAGATTGATGCGGCCGGGCTTCAGGACACTTTCCTTTCCGCGCGCGCGGCGGTCACATCGGCGAGAAGCAGCGCCGATATCGCCGCTCGTGAGCTCGCGCGAGGCGAGAAGCTTCTCGCAGCTGGTGCCATCGCCGAGCGCGACATCGAACAGTCTCGCCGGGCATCGATTGCGGCCAATGCGGGACTGGCCGACGCGCGAGCACGGCTGGCCAATGCGCAGAAGCAGCTCAGCAACACGAGAATCACGGCGCCCATCTCCGGAGTCGTGAGCGATCGTCAGGTTTCGGCGGGGGATGTCGTGCAACCGGGCGGGGCGACGTTCACGGTGGTAGATCCCTCGAGCATGCGGCTCGAGGCTTCGATTCCGGCCGAACAGCTGGATCAGGTGCGCATCGGTGTGCCGGTGAGCTTCACCGTAAATGGATACCCGGGCCGCACCCTCATTGGTCGCGTTACGCGCATCAACCCAACGGCGGACCTGGCCACGCGTCAGGTTCGCATCATCGCGTCGATTCCAAATACGAGCGGAGCGCTCGTCGGCGGGCTCTTTGCGACCGGAAGACTGGCAAGCGAATCCAGGAGCGGTTTGATCGCGCCTGTTGCGGCGATCGACCAGCGCAGCAGTGTCCCGCAGGTGATGCGCATCAAGCAGGGCAAGGTCGAGCGTGTGCCGGTTCAGCTCGGCCTGCGCGATGAAGGGGCCGAGCGAATTCAGCTCACCGCGGGTGTGCAGGCGGGTGACACACTGCTGCTCGGCGCCGCGCAGGGCATCAGCAGCGGAACCGTGATCAAGGTATCGGCGCCGACGGACAAGGCGCCGGAGTCGAGGAGCTAGCAATGGTAATTTCGGATTTTGCGATCAAGCGGCCGATGATCACCATCGTTGTGATGGTGGCGCTCGTGGTGTTCGGCTTGTTCTCGCTGTTTCTGCTCCAGACCGACGAGTTTCCCGACGTAGCCGAGCCGGTCGTGCTGGTTGGAATTCCCTATCCAGGCGCGTCGCCGGCAGGAGTGGAGCGCGAGGTTCTGAAACCTGTCGAGGACGCAATCAAGGGCATCTCCGGCGTCGACCAGATGTTCGGCACGGCGACGGACAGCTACGCGCAGATAGTCATCGTGTTCGTTTTCGAGAAGGACATTTCGCAGGCGACGCAGGATATTCGCGACGCGATCTCGTCCATCCGGGCAGATCTGCCGGTGGAAATGAAGGAGCCGATTCTCAAACGGTTCGATCCTGCAGACCGTCCGATCGTGTCGCTCACGCTGGCATCCGACGCGTACACGCCCGCGCAGCTCACGCGAATGGCCGATCCGACGATCACGAGTGCGCTGAAGGGAATCTCCGGGGTCGCGCAGGTGAACATCGTGGGCGAAGTGAAGCGCGAGATGACCGTCAGGCTGCGGCCCCAGGCGCTGCAGGCGGCGGGCTTGAGTGTCGCGGACATAGTTCTGGCGCTGCAGGCGCAGAACATGGCGGCGCCGGTTGGCAATGTGAGCGGAGCGCTTGACGAGCGGGCAATCCGTCTGCAGGGCAGGCTCGAGGGCCCCGCCGATTTCATGCAGCTAGTCGTTTCCGAGCGCGGCGGTCAGCTCGTGCGGCTCGGGCAGGTTGCCGATGCTCTGGATGGCACGCAGGAGCAGCGCACGCTGGCGCTCTACAATGGCAAAGAGGCCATCGGGATCGACATCACCAAGTCCAAGGGCTACAGCACGACTGCGGTCAGCAAGAAGATCCAGCTGACAGTGGACGAGATGCAGAAGACGCTGCCGCCCGGTGTCAGGATGGAAGTCGTCCGCGATGCAGGCGTCCGCGTCGCCGACTCGGTGCGCAGCGTGGAGGAGGCACTGCTCATCGGGGCGCTTTTGACGGTACTGGTGGTCTTCGTCTTCCTGAATTCATGGCGATCCACCGTCATTACCGGACTCGCGCTGCCGGTGTCGGTGCTCGCGTCGTTCATCGCGGTGTGGGCGTTCGGCTTCACGCTCAACACGATGTCGCTGCTAGGACTTTCTCTGGCGATCGGAATTCTGATTGACGATGCGATCGTGGTTCGTGAGAACATCGTGCGGCACATCGAGATGGGTAAGGATCACATGACTGCGTCCCGCGAAGGCACCGACGAGATCGGCCTCGCCGTCGCGGCGACGACGTTCTCGATCATCGCGGTGTTCGTTCCAGTGGCGTTCATGTACGGAGTCGCGGGCCAGTGGTTCAAGCCTTTCGCTCTCACCATTGCATGCGCGGTTCTGGTTTCGCTTCTCGTTTCGTTTTCGCTCGACCCGATGCTTTCCGCGTACTGGGCCGATCCTCAGGTGGAGGCACACGAGCGCCGCAACCCGATTGCGCGAACGCTCGACCGCTTCAACCTGTGGTTCAACCGTCAGGCGGAGCGCTACAAGCTGCTGATCGGCTGGGCGCTGGACCACCGTTTGGCGATGGTCGCACTCGCAGTCGCTTCGTTCGTCATCGCGCTCGCGCTTCCCGCCGTCGGTCTTGTCGGCAGCAGCTTCTTCGGCGACGACGACCGCTCCGAGCTGAACATCGGCATCGAGACACCCCCCGGCTCGAACCTCGACTACACGCGCATCAAGGCGGAGGAGGCAGGACGGATGGCGCGAGCGCGCCCCGAGGTTGCCTACACGTACACGACCATCGGCGGCAGCAACGGCGCGGTCGACAACGGAAACATTTACGTCCGTCTTGTCCCCAAGAACAAGCGTGACATCAGCGCTACCAATCTCGGTGAGCAGCTGCGCCTCGAGGTCGGGCGAATCGCCGGCGCTACGATGACGGTCTTCACGAACGATTTCTCTGGATCGCAGAAGCAAATTCAGATTCAGCTGAGGGGCGGCACTCTCGCGTCGCTCAATGCCGCCGCAGGGTCGATCGCGAATGAAGTCAGGCAGGTACCGGGCGCCGTTGACGTGGGGCTCTCGACCAAGGGCCAGAAGCCCGAGCTCGAGGTCACGCTCAATCGCGGACTCGCCGGCACGCTCGGCATTACAGTCGCTCAAGTAGCGCAATCGCTGCGGCCTGCGTTTGCCGGGATTAAGGCAGGAGACTGGGTCGATCCAAGTGGTGAGACTCGCGAGGTGAATGTCAGGCTGGCACCGGGCGCCCGCGAGCGCGCTTCAGATCTGGCCCAGCTACCGCTGGTGATGCAGGGCCCGGCTGGTCCGACGACTCTTCCACTTGGTCAGATAGCGGACATCAGGCAGGGCGTCGGCCCCGCGCAGATCACGCACCTCGATGGTGATCTCGTGGTGAACGTCGAGGCGAACACGGCCGGCAGGTCGCTCGGAGAGGTGATGAAGGATGTCAACGCCCGCATCGACAAGGTGACGCTCCCACCGGGCGTTCGTGTAACGCAGGGCGGTGAAGTGGACAGCCAGAACGAAGTGTTCGGGCGAATCTTCACGGCCCTCGGCATCGCGGTGATGCTGATGTATCTCATTCTCGTTCTCCAGTTCGGATCGTTCATCGAGCCGCTGGCGATTCTAGTCTCGCTGCCGCTGTCGCTCGTCGGAGTGATGCTCGCTCTCATGATCACCGGCTCGACGATCAACATCATGAGCCTAATCGGGGTGATACTGCTGATGGGAATCGTGGCGAAGAACGCGATTCTGCTCATCGATTTCGCGAAGTGGGCAAGAATCAACGACGGTCTGCCGCGGCGAGAGGCGATCATCCAGGCGGGCGCCATTCGCCTGCGTCCGATCATGATGACGACGCTGGCGTTGATTGCGGGAATGATCCCGGTTGCACTTGGCTGGGGAGAAGGGGCGGAATTCCGTGCGCCACTCGGGCGTGCGGTCATCGGCGGTGTCATAACCTCCACGCTGCTGACGCTGGTCGTGATCCCGACGTTTTACGAAATCATGGACGAATGGCGCGAGAAGGTCATGGACAAGGTCGGGCTGGGCAAGCACCAGGCTGGGCGCCCGGTCACCGGCGGAGTGAATCCGGTTCCCGAGGGGGCAATGAGCTCCGTTCGGACCTGAAAATGCTCGATCAGATTTCAAGCCGCTGGTCGGGACGCGTGATGTGTCTGTCGGCCTCCGCTAACCCTTCGCACTCTACGGAGCCCGACTCTCCGCTGCGCGTTCTTCCAGAACGCTCGCTCCGAAAAGCCGTCGGTCTCCTCGGTGCTCGGGTACGCTGCGCCGACAGACACATCACGCATCCCGCCCTCTCGATCTCTTAGTCGTCGAGGTCGCGCTTTCGCTCCCGCTTCTTCTTCGAGTGAAGCTTTTTTGAAGTGAGCCGAGCCTCGTCCGCTTTTCGCGGGCGTCGGGTGGGTTTTCGCTTTTTCGGTGGTGTTAGCGCTCGCCTGATCAGATCAGTGAGACGAGCTTCAGCGCGCACGCGGTTCTGTCGCTGACTCCGCATCTCGCTGGCGACCACGCGAATTGCGCCGTCGGTCGAGATTCGCGAGGCAAGCCGGTCATTGAGAATCTGTCGCTGCTCGTCCGAAAGGACCTGTGAGTTGCGTACGTTCCAGCTGATCTCGATGCGCGACGCTGTCTTGTTGACGTGCTGGCCACCGGCGCCCGACGAGCGAGAGGCACGGATCTCCAGCTCGGACTGCGGGATCACGAAGTCGTTCATAGTAGATCAACCGAGGGAGTCACGGATGCGAGATCCCAGAAACTCGCCACCATGCTACTGTGATCTCGCATCCGTGACTTCCTCAGTTGGCAGTTAACGCCAACGGAATAGCCTGAGCGCAAGAACGAAGCTGACAACAAGCCAGCCGGCGATCACGAGCATCTCTCCGCTCAACGACGCGAGCGACGCACCCTCGAGCATGTTGGCGCGCAGCGCGTCGTTCACCGCGGTGAGCGGTAGCAGCTTGATCACCGGTTGAACCGCATGTGGAAAGTTGCTCGACGAGAAAAACACGCCCGAAAAAATCCACATCGGAAGCATCACCAGGTTCATGAGCCCGGAGACGCCTTCGGTTGTGCGCGCACGTGAAGCGATGAGCACACCCATACCCGCGAACGCGAGCGCGGAGAGCAGGCAGATCAGAGAAAGAGCGGTGAGCGACCCGCGAAGAGGCACGCCGAACACGAGCGCGCCGAACCCGAGCAGCGTGACAACCTCGAGCACGAGCCAGAACAGCCGCGAAAACATGAACGACGCCAGATACTCGGCCCGCGACATCGGCGTCGCCATGAATCTCTTGAGGAGCCTCTTCCCTCTCTGATCGACGATGGCGAAGCCGATTCCCCAGATGCCGCTGCCCATGAGATTCATGCCGAGCAGCCCAGGCA
>JALYJX010000016.1 GCA_030775065.1 Gemmatimonadota bacterium
CTCCTGGCTCCTGTACACGCGGTTGGAAGTCCGAGTGCAACGCGCTCGCACTTCGACGCGCAGGATTACATGGAGACCGGAACGCCCGACATCAGAGGTACTACCGACGGCTGGCTGAATCGTTATCTGGCCGTGCAGGGCACATGCGCCGAATGTGCGTCGACTCCGTTTCGCGCTGTCTCGCTAACTCAGCAAACCCCTCGGATTCTCGAGGGTGGCGCCGAGACGGTCGCGATGAACAGTCTGGGCGAGTTCACCGTGCGGACCACCGGCTCGCAGGCTGCGCGACTCGAAGCGTTGTATCGCACCGGCTCCGCCGACCTTGTCCATGGCACTGGCAGCGAGATGTTCGATGCCGTGAAGCTGTTGCGAGAGGCGAATCCCCAGAAATACGCGGCCCGGAACGGCGCGCAGTATCCGCGGTCGCAGTTCGGGCAGCGGCTGCTGCAGATTGCGCAGCTCATCAAGGCGAATGTAGGACTCGAGATTGCTTTCGCCGACATCGGCGGGTGGGACACGCACGTCAATCAGGGCGGAGCAACGGGACAGCTCGCGCAGCGTCTGAACGACTTCGGTCAATCCATCAATGCGCTCGTCACCGATCTAGGGGACAAGATGGGCGACGTCGTGATCCTCACGATGTCCGAGTTCGGCCGCATGGCCCGTGAAAACGGAAACCGCGGTACGGATCATGGCCACGCCGGAGCGCTGTTCGTGATCGGTGGTGACGTGAAAGGAGGGAAGGTCTACGGCAAGTGGCCGGGACTCGAGCAGGAGCAGCTTTACGAGGGCCGTGACCTCGCGCTCACCACCGATTTCCGCTCGGTATTCAGCGAGATCACGTCGCGCCACATGGGCGCGACCAAGATCGACAAGATCTTTCCTGGATTTACATCGAAGAGCGAGGGCTGGCTCGGGATCGTCTAGAAGCGGAAGATTTTCCCCAGAGCCTTGCCGAGCTTCTTGCCGAGATTCTCGACGCCCTTGCCCGCATCCCGCGGCCAGTCGGTCTGATCCGGCCACTCTGTGTCGTACTCCGGCGCTCCGTGCTCGATGCACTCGGTGTGCGGCTCGGTGCCGGGCTTGAAGTATTCCACCTTCCGCGCGGGACACCATTCATTGGCCACCCACCCGGTAGTCGGGTCTATCGTCGCGCCCACCATTCCCGGCGGTGGCTGCCATGAGTTGGGGGGGATTGGCTCGGTCCAGCCCTCCTTGTAGAACTCCGCCCACGCAGGCGCCGCGAGCCGGCCGCCAGACGCATCGTTCGCCACCATATGCCTCTCATCGTACCCGAACCAGAATGCAGCGACGAGATTCGGCGTGTAGCCAACGAACCAGACGTCGGCGCCGTCGTTCGTCGTTCCCGTTTTTCCCGCAACCAGACCTTTCACACCGTAGTCGCGAATGGGGCGCCCTGTGCCATAATCGACCACGCCGCGCAGCATCGACGTCATCTGGTAGGCGTCACGCGGGTCCATCACGGGAATAGGAGCGGCGATCTCGCTGCTCCACAACACCTTTCCGTCGCGAGTCTCGATGCGACGCACGAGCCGCGGCTTCACTCGGTATCCGCCATTGGCAAATGGGGCGTACGCACGAACGAGCTCTATCGGCGTGACTTCGATCGCACCGAGCGCGATCGCGGGATAGTTGGGAATGTCGCTTTCGATCCCGTTGCGGCGTGCTGCCTCGATTACACGCGGAATTCCCACGAGCTGACTGACGCGAACGGTCGCCGAGTTTGCCGAGCGGATGAGAGCTCTGCGAAACGTGATCAGGCCGGCGTAGTCGTCATTGTAGTTGGCCGGCGTCCACACTGTTCGTCCCTGAACCACCTCCACAGGGTCGTCACGAACATCGGAGGCTGGCGTGTACCCCGCCGAAAGCGCCGCTGCGTAAACGAACGGCTTGAACGCCGAGCCAGGTTGCCGGTGTGCGTTCAACGCGCGGTTGAAGTTGCCGCGCTCGTACCGCCTGCCGCCGACGAGCGCCCGCACGTCGCCCGTTCGCGGATCGATCGCGACCATCGCGCCCTGAACAAAGTGCTGCTTGCCCTTCCACCATCCGCTGGATTGACGCTGAATCGCTGATGTATGCCGCCGCACCGAGCGATTTGCGGCCAGCTGTGCCGACCTGTCGAGGGTCGTGTAGATCGTGAGGTCGGCTGCGTCCTCCTCGGTCTCGTCGAGTATCGAGTCGGTGAGCGCCCGCACGGCGTCGAGCGCGTAGGAGTCATCGGAGGTGTCGGGCCGCCACTGCTCGCTCGCGATTCGGAGACGCGTTGCCGCGAGCGCCGCGAACTTGTCCCGCGGGATGTAGCCTTCCTGAACCATCAGCGAGAGAACGAGGTTCCGCCGCGTGAGCGCGCGTCGAGGATTGCGCCGCGGCGTATAGGCCGATGGCGCCCTGGGCAGCGCCGCCAGCATTGCACCTTCCGTAATAGTGATGTTCTTGACTGTCTTTCCGAACAAGTCGCGGCTCGCCGCTTCGATGCCGTAAACACCGTTGCCCATGTAGATGGCGTTCAGGTAAAGCTGAAGTATCTGATCCTTGCTCAGCGAGTTCTCCATCAGCTTCGCCACGCGGAGCTCGATGAGCTTTTTAGGCAATGAGCGGCTCTTGTACTGATCGACGACGAACGTGTTGCGCGCTGCCTGCATCGTGATGGTGCTGAAGCCCTCACGCACGCCGAGCGACTTGACGTTTCGAACTGAAGCGCGGACGAAGCCGCGCCAGTCCACGCCCTTGTGCTTGTAGAACCGGCGATCCTCCGCGGCAATGAATGCCTGCCGGACATGGAGAGGCACCTGCGAGATGGGTACATTCAAGCGACGGACGATCACTACGCGGCCCATCAGCCGCCCGTTGCGGTCGTAAACCCGGCCACCCTCGTCCGGGTGGTAGGCCTGAATTTCGCGTGCACTCGGGCAGCGCTCGAACCCACAGGTGCCGAGCCAGATGTCGAGGGCGATGACGAATACGATCGCCGCCGCCAGGGACCCCTTCAAAATCAATTCACGCCGCTCTCTAATCTTCTTCCACATGCTCAGTCGATCAATGTTTGCCCGCATCGCGACAGCTCTCCTGTTCGGCTCGTCTTCCATCTATGGCTGCTCGAGCAATAGCGATGGAGCCTCCCAGCCCGAAAGCGCCGTGTCCGGCGCCGCGAGCCGTTCGTCATCCACTGATACACCGTTGGCGGCCAGCGATTCCACGCCCCCCGGTTCCAGCAACTACCGGATCACCGCTGCCGATTCCGCCAGGACCCCTAACGAGCTCGGACGGATAGCGCTCGCCGAATATCACTTGATCACGGACAAGGACGGGTTGTACTCCCGCGAGCGCGGCCATTTCCGCCGGGACCTTGAAGAGATATACGCACGCGGGTACCGGCCAGTGACGGTTTCGCAGATTCTGGACCGTAAGATCGACCTGCCGCGGGGATTGTCTCCAATCGTCTTCGTTTTCGACGACGCATCACCCAGCCAGTTCAGCTACATCGAGCGCAGCGGCAAGCTCGAGATCGATCCGCAAAGCGGTCTCGGAATCTGGCTCGATTTCAGGAAAACCCACCCCGACTGGCCGAACAGGGCCGTCTTCTGTCTGCTTTCCGGGGCTGAAGCGGGCCGGTCGTTCTTCGGCAACAAGGGAATCGAAGGTCAGAAAACGGAGTGGCGGTTCCCGAAGATCCGGTATCTACACGAGCAGGGCTTTGAGCTGTGCAATCACACGCTCTGGCATGCCCAGCTCTCGAAGTATCCGGACGCGGTCGTGCAGGAGCAGATAGCCCGCGGACAGATGGCGATCGACTCCGCGGTGCCCGGGTACAAAGTTCGGACGTTCGCACTGCCTCTCGGCGCATGGCCCAGGAATCGGGCGCTGGCCAGTCGAGGGTCGTGGACCGATCCGAAAACCGGAACCGTCGTCCGCTACCACAACGAGGCGATACTCGAGGTGGCGGGTGGGCTGACACGGAGTCCGTATGATCCGCAGTTCAATCCTCTCAGCATCAACCGCCTGCAGGCCGTGGGTAACGATCCGGTGAGAACGCTCGACCAGTTCGACAAGAGCGGCAACAGGTACGTCTCCGACGGCGATCCTGCGACTGTCGCCAAACCGCCCGCGAAATAGAGGAGCTGTTGAAGTGAAAAGAAACCTGCCTGGAATTCTCTGCGTCACCGTGTCGATTGGCGCGTGCTCCGGTGCCAGTCAGAACATCACCGGACCGGAGCTGTTCACTTATTCGGCCACGAGTCAGGTCACGTCGACCAGTCCGATGCGGTTTCAGACGACGGTGACCATCAGGAATCCGACTACTGACGAGATCGAGTTCGAAGTCTCCACCTGCAATCATCCGCGCGTGCTCGTCTACTCGACTGCGGCGCGGACCGGGACGGTCGTGTGGGACTCGAACTCGCGAGCCATCGTTTGTACGCTCCCCATCACGACAGTCAAACTCGCCGCCGGCGCATCCGTGTCATACACGCAGACCGTGACAGGCGCCGAGGTGCTCGGCCCATCGGGCTCTCCGGGTACGTACTACATCACCGACGAAGTAGCGCTGAGCGGAGTTGTCTCTCGGGTAACTGCGGGACAGGTGAACCTGACTCGCTGAGTCAGAATCTCCATCCCTTGAGGTTGCGTATTGCCGTATCGAGGGCATCACGCTGCTCGGGGCGCTCCGCGGTGCCCAGCAGCTGCTCATAAGTTGCGATTGCCAGGTCGAGCGCGTCGTCATCATGTTCGGCGCCGGCGAGCGCGGCTGCGTTATCAGCCACATTTGCGCGAGCAAGATCATCGGATGGAAATCGCGCCGACACCTGCTGCCACCGTGTGACACGCGCCCGCGGGTCGGACTCCGACAGGGCCCAGAGATGCCAGCCGCCCCGGTTCTCAGGATCGGCTGCAATGGCGCGTGAAGCCAGATCGGCCACGACATCGGGACCATGTCCCGAGAGCCAGTACGCATTGGCAAGTGCCACCAAAGCCTGCGCGTCGTGCGGCCTGTCAGCCGCTGCGCGCTCGAGGTCTGTTAGCGAATGAGAGCTATCCGTCATCGTCTTGCTGGACAATTTCGCAACTCAGGTGTACCATTCTGTTCACGAGCGCAGCCCGTTGAGGCGCGCCCCCGAAAGAATGAGGTTGCGGCACCTCGCGTGAGTTCTGCCCGCGCCAGCCGCGACAGCCAGTCTCGCTACTTGATTCCCTGCCACACCACAACTTAATGAACGAACGCCGACGTCCTTTTCGTCGCGGCCGAGGGCCACGCCCGCTCGGCCCACGCGCCAACGAACCGTACGGTGATGCAGATCCGTACCGAGAACCTATGGAACCACCCGTGCCGGGTACTGACAACTTCGATGTTCCCGCGCCTCGCACCGATGCGAATGGCGCAACTTCCGACGATTCCTCCACCTTCGGCGCCCCTGTAGACGCGGGCCCAGCGCCTTCGGAAACCGCCGAGCCAACGTCGGCACCACAGTACGGCAATCAGCCGGGCCAGTCTGCGCAGCCTAACCAGCCTAACCAGTCAAACCAGCCGACCCAGTCGAACCATCCTCAAAACCAACGGCAGCAGCCTTTCGCCGGCGGGCAGGGTGGGCGTCCGCACAACGACCGCGACACCCGCAACAACGGCAGACGCAACCAGCGGAATCCGCGCGGCCGCGGCCGCAACCGGCCCCAGCAACAACAGCAGCAGCGTGACCAGGCACCGCGCCAGCCAATGGCCCCGATCGTTCCCGACGGCGAAACAACGGGCTGGTACGATCCACAGCGCGACGGCGGCTTCATTCGACGAGCCGCGAACAGCTATCTCACTGATCCCGGCGACGCATACGTCCCACCCAATCTCGGCCGCCAGTACGGTCTCCGCCGGGGGGATGCGATCTTCGCGACTACTGGTCGTGACCATCGTGGGCGCATCGTTGTCGCGGAGATCACGCAGGTCAACGGCGACGATCCGGCGCTTGCCGCGCGCCGGCCGGATTTCGGCTCGCTCACGGCGTCGTATCCCGAGCGAAAGCTCACGCTCGAGACAGGGCGTCCCGCGAAGGGCGGGCCCGAGCTCACCCGCCGCGCAATCGATCTCATCGCGCCCATAGGCTATGGACAACGCGCACTCATCGTAGCCCCGGCACGCGCCGGAAAGACGATGCTTCTCCAGGCGATCGTCGAGGGAGTTGCGATCAATCATCCGCAGGCCACGCTTCTCGTTCTGCTCGTGGACGAGCGACCGGAAGAAGTCAGCGAGATGATCACCTGGGGCTATGGCGAGGTGGTTGCTTCGAGCTTCGACATGCCGGCCGTTCGTCACACCGACGTAACCGAGATGGTTCTCGAGCGCGCCCGCAGACTCGTCGAGCTTGGCAAAGACGTGGTCATCGTGCTCGACTCGATCACACGCATGGCGCGCGCGTACAACACCGTGGAGCGCGGCACGGGACGCACGCTGAGCGGTGGACTCGACGCCACGGCGATGGCCAAGCCGAAGGCATTCTTCGGCTCCGCCCGTTCGGTTGCTCCGGAGCACGGGGGTGGCTCGCTGACGATCATTGCCACCGCGCTCGTCGAGACAGGATCGCGGATGGACGATGTGATCTTCGAGGAGTTCAAGGGCACTGGTAACTCCGAGATAAAGCTCGACCGGTCCCTCTCCGAAAAGCGCATTTTCCCGGCAATCGACGTGTCGACCAGCGGTACGCGGCGCGAGGACAAGCTGTTCAAGCCAAACCAGCTGGAGCACGTCTACACCCTCCGCCGGGGACTCCAGCAGATGCCCTCCTCGTCGGCGATGGAGTGGCTTATCAAGCGGATCGCCGCAACACCCAGCAACGACGCGCTTCTGGAAGGCCTCTAGCCCACCGGCCCGCCCCTTGCTCTTTTGGGGGATACTATGGGGTCCGGTCTACGGCGGCTGCTTGGGCTGCCCGCGTTTCTGGTGGCATTGCCGGCCGTGCTCGCGGCACAGCCAGTTGCCAATAACAAGGCGCCGCCAGTCAATCCGGAGGTCGTTCAACTCACGCTGAACGGCGTCCGTTCGGTCAAGCTGGAAGACCTGCGAATGAACATCGCGACCGACCGGTCCGGCTGCAACAGCTTCGTCCTCGTCCCAATCTGCTGGATCAGCAAGTCCAAGTACTTCTACAAGCGGAAGTACCTCGACCACGCGGAGTTCAAGCGCGACGTGGTGCGCATAAAGGTGTTTTACTGGAAGCGCGGGTTTCGCGAAGCCCAGGTGGACACACTGGTCGCGGACCGCGGAACCGACAAAGTCGCGGTAACCTTCAACATCGTCGAAGGCCCGCCGACGCTCGTATCTGCCCTCGACGTCGTGCAGACTCAGCCCGTATTGAACGAGCGGGAGCTCACCCGGCGTGTCGTACTGAGCAAGGGCACCCCCCTCAACCTCCTGCGGCTGGATACCACCATCGCCCTCCTTCAGCAAAGCCTGTGGGACAAGGGCCACGCGGACGCCGTCGTCGACACCACGATCACCCTCGATTCAACGGCCCGCGCGGGTGCTGTTCGCATCGATGTGGACCCGAAATGGAAAGCGACCATCGGGGAGATACTGATAGAGGGCGAGAACAACGTCAGTGAGAGGACTCTCCGGAAGGCGCTCACGATGTCGGTCGGGGAGATTTTCAGGCGAGCCGAGGTGCTGAGGAGCCAGCGCGCGCTGTATGAATCGAACCTCTTCCGGCGCGCTGCGATCGAGGTCCCGAAGCAGGGTGACTCGAGCAAGATCATAGTGGTTACCGTGCAGGAGGCACCGCTCCGCGAGTCCCGCTTGAGCGCCGGATTCAACACCGTGGACTTCTTTCAGGTGGAGGGGCGCTTCACCCACTACAATTTCCGCGGCGGAGCCAAGCGACTCGAGCTCCAGGCCGTAGCGGGAAATCTCCTGGCGAATTCACTGAATGGAAAATTCATTTTCCGCGATCTCACCGACAACGTGGGCAGCGATCAAGCGAGATACTTCGCGCCGACCTACAACCTGAGCGCCAATCTCCGTAAGCCGTGGTTCATCTCGCACGCCAACGAGCTCTCGCTGGGATTTTTCGGCCATCGCCGCACTGCGCCGGGGATTTATGTGGACCGTGGATATGGCACCAGCGCGACGTTTACCCGCGTGGTCACCGACCGGGCGCCTGCGAGCGCGAACTATATCTTCGAGCTCACAAGGCTTGACGCCGGAGACGTGTACTTCTGCGTCAACTACGGAGTGTGCGACCAGCCGACTCTCTCGGCGCTGCGACAGCAGCAGCGGCTTTCGCCATTCACGCTGACTTCTTCGGTCGACAGGACGAACGATCCGTTCGAGCCGACGCATGGTTTCCGCGGGAAACTGGACCTCGAGCATGCGTCGACCTTCACCTCGTCCGATTTCCGCTACAATCGCTCATCCATTGACGCCGCTGTGTTCCGGCCGTTCCGCAAGCGAGGTACGCTTGGCGGCCATCTGCGACTCGGCTGGGTCGATGCGCTCGCGAGCACGTCGGAAGCGGTGGGCATCGGGATAGAGAGCGAGGCAGTCCTCCACCCCCGCAAGCGCTTTTATCTCGGCGGCTCACGGTCGGTGCGCGGGTACGGGGAGAATCAGCTGGGCCCGAGAATTCTCACGGTTCCACTGAGCAAACTTCGGAGCGGAACCGAGGGGTGCCCCGAGACTACTCCGATTACTGCCTGCAATCCCAACGCGGCGTCGCTAAAGGACCGCGATTTCGAGCCGCGCCCGCTCGGCGGCAATGTCGTTCTGGAGGCAAGCGGCGAGCTGCGATTTCCGCTCCTGGGGGACAACGTGATCGGCGCGGCATTCGTTGATGTCGGCTACCTCGCCCAGAAAGTGAATCCCGCGCTTCCTAAGAGCAGGGCTGCCGTGACGCCCGGATTTGGCGCGCGATACCTCTCTCCTGTCGGACCGATTCGCGTGGACTTTGGTATCAATCCCGGACTAGAGGAGACGCTTCCAGTCGTGACGGAGAGCGTCATCAATGGCGAGAAGCGCCTGGTGCTGCTCGAGCAGAGCCGCCGCTATCGTCCCGTGAGATCCGGCTTCAACGGCGTTCTCGATCGAATCACCCTGCACCTGTCAATCGGCGAAGCATTCTGATGCGGAAGCATTTCGTCCGCTTTCTCGCAGCGATCGCGATTGTCGCGCTGATCGCGCTCATTGCCGTCTACTCCATAACCAGAACGGAATGGGGACACGAGCAGGTGCGGCTGCGGCTGCAGCAGGCGCTTCAGAACAACACGCACGGCATCCTGCGCATCGGCCGAATCTCCGGAAATCTTCTGGAGGGATTCACGGTACACGACCTGACCATAACCGACAGCACCGGCGCACCGTTCATAGACGTCGATTCGCTGACGACGAACTACGGCCTCAACACCCTGCGCAGGAAACACGTCGAGTTCGACCACCTGACGCTGTTCCATCCGGTAGTAGTGCTCGACCGGCAGCCAGGCGGCAAGTGGAACTATGACCGGATTTATCCTCGCGACACGATGACCCGGCAAGGCCCGCGACCAACGGGCTGGGGCACGTGGGTCCGCTTCACCGAGCTGATCATCCGTGACGGCGATCTGACGGTCAAATCTCCCTGGGATGTGGACAACACGCTCAAGGGCGCAGCAGCAGCGGTAGCTCTCAAGAAAGCGCTGAGCGAACAGGGCCGACTGCGCATCGTGAAAGTGCCGGGCGGTTATCAGAAAATCTCGTCATTCCACAAGATCCTCGCATATATGCCGCTTCTCAGGCTGGAGGATCCCGCCTACAGAACACGCTTTGCCGATGTCGCAGTACTGAGCATGATGGCAGAGCCTTTCAAGCCGCCGCTCGTCGAGGTCAAGACCCTGCACGGGAAATTCGAGTTCACCGACGACTCCGTGTGGTGGGCCAACGCGAGAGCAGCGCTACCGAACAGCCGCATTGCTGGAGCAGGACTCTACCACATCGACCCGAACAACCTTCATCTCCGGCTTCGCGCTGCGCCTGTCGCTTCCGCGGATCTTCGGTGGGTCGATCCAGGCATTCCCGAGGATGGATCGGGCTCGCTCGATTTCGGGCTTGACTGGATTGGCAGGGAAAGCAGGTACCTGGCGCGCAACGCCGACGTGCGACTCGAGCGCGCGCGCCTTCGCGGCGACCTCGGCCTGATCATGAATGACACGTTTGCGCTGCACGACACCAACCTCCGGGTCGCGAATCTCGACACGCGGCTCGTCCAACGGATCTTTCCTTCATTCAAGCCGCCGCGACATGGAATCGTGAACGGGCGGGCGGAGCTGGCCGGCGGACAGCATGCGCTGGACGTGAACGGCGACATCACGTTCGACGAGCGGCGATCCGGGCGGAGCCGCGTCGTCGCCCTCGGCAGAGTCGGGTTCGGGCCGGGGACATTCAATGCGACAAATCTCCGGCTGACGCTGCGCCCGCTGCAGGTCGATCTCGCCAGGGAGTTCGCGCCTACCCTGCCGATCGCGGGAACGCTGACAGGGACTGCGACACTGAATGGTTCGACTACGTCGCGAATGGTTGCGCGCGGTGACATCACACATGTGGATCGCGGCGCTCTATCGCGCGTAACAGGAATTGGCGCGTTCAGAATGGGGCGCGGCATCACGTTCGCCAATACCTGGATGGACGTTGATGCCCGGCTTCAGCCGTTGTCCCTCGTGACGGTCGGAAGGTTCGCTCCGACGATTGGCCTGCGAGGGTCGGCGACCGGTCCAATCCGGCTGACCGGGATGATGCGAAGCCTGTCGGTTCGCACCGACCTGGGATTCCCTGACGGCGGTACCACAGCCATTACGGGGACCCTCGACCTCGCGAGCGTCCAGAAGGGGTACGACGTGTCGCTCAGGACGCATCTGTTCAACGCCAATACGATAATCGCCAAGGCACCGCGCACGTCCGTTACCGCGACGGCAACTGCCGTCGGGCGCGGATTCGATCCGGCCACGATGAACGCCCGGATTGTCGCGGACATTCAGGCGTCATCGTACGACACGCTGGGAATCGACTCGGCCAAAGTCAGAGTCTCGATGGCGAATGGTCTGGCGCGGATAGATACACTGGCGGTTGGCGTGCCGGAGGGGTTCGCGAGCGCCACAGGGACCTTCGGGCTCAAGCGAGGGACGAGCGGCGAGCTTCGCTATCACATCGCGATCGATTCCCTTCAGCAGATCGCGGGCTTTCTCCCCGCGCAACAGGGTGACGTGCCGCCACGTCCCGGGATCCTGAGGAAGCGGATATCCCGCGCGGAGGCCGACTCCGCGCGACTGGCGGAAGCAACCGAAGTCGAGCGCGCAGTGAGCGGAAGGCCGCCGCTCGCGCGAGCAGCGGTCGACACGCCGAGAGTCGTCGAGCGGGGAGAGCTCTCCGGTTCATTCCGGGCAGATGGTGTGGCGACGGGCAACATTCACGACTTCGGCGCAACCGGAACGGCGAGCGGCGCGAACATCGTCGCACTGGGTAACACCGTGCAGGCTTTCCGCGCCGACTACTCGTGGACCAACGCACTGACACCGCAATCGCGCGTGATCATCAATGCGAATGCGAATGAGCTCACCACGGCGGGCTTCAATCTCGACAGTGTGCAGGTCAAGGTGAATTACCAGAAACCGCTGGGTACGCTGGCGCTGGAGGTCCACCAGGATACTCAGAACGACTATGCCGCGAACGCCAATTTCGTCCTCAACAGGGATCGCAACGAGCTGCGGCTGAATGATCTCAGACTGAGATTCGATACGACGCTCTGGGCAAGCACGCAACCCGCGGGAATCCACTGGGGACCGCGAGGCATAGACGTCGAGCGACTCGAGCTGCGCAACACTCGCAACGGCCGGATCTTCGTGAACGGCCTGCTCCCGAAGGAAGGCGCGGCGAACTTCGAGATCGCCGTCGACAACTTCGCGGTGGAGGACCTTGTTTCGCTCGCTCAAAGTGACATCGATGCACGCGGGCTCGTGTCGTTCGATATGCGCGCCGCCGGTACAGCGGCGAATCCAACCTTCAACGGCGCGTTCGGCACGCAGAACTTCATCTACAACGGGACCGCGCTGCCCGAGCTGCACGGGACCCTGCAGTACGCAAATCAAACTCTGTCCGGCCGGGCGGAGGCGATGCGGCCGGGTCAGGGGACATTCCTTGTAGCGTCGGGAACGATTCCCATAAACCTCGCGTTCGCCGGAGTCTCGGGCTCGCGTTTCCCGACGGACCGTCAAATGGACCTCGCCATACGAGCCGACAGCCTGCCGCTCGATATGGTACCGCAGCTCAACACGATAGTCACCAACGTCCGCGGCCACGCGGTGGCCAACATCAAGGTCGGCGGGACGCTGAGCCGGCCCGAGATGACGGGGCAGGTCGTGTTCGACGACGCGGAAGCACGCGTCGTTCCCGTCGGCATCAATCTCTCGCGGATCAACGGCTCGATCCGGATGCTGCGCGACACCATCATCGTTGACTCCCTCGTGGCGTACAGCGAGGGTCGCATCGCGATTACCGGCGGACTCGGCATTGGCTCGTTCCGAAATCCGAGCTTCGATCTGAAGGGACACGTGAACCGTGCGCTCGTTCTAGACAACGACAACGGCAGGCTCCTGGCGAGTGCCGACCTTTCGATCCTGGGACCCTTCAACGAAGCATATGTCAGCGGCGGGTTGCGCATTCTGGACGGCGTCCTCCAGATCCCGGAGTCCGACGGCAAGAAGCTCATTGCCCTCAATGACCCTGCCTTGTTCAGCGTCCTGGACACGGCAGTCTCCAGCAACAAGGAGATATTCCCGACGCAGTCACCGCTTCTGGCGAATCTGCGGATGGACGTGAACCTCCGTGTTGATCGAGATGTCTTCGTGAGGTCCCGCGACGCGAATATCGAGGTGTACAGCGACGGCGATCTCGCGATTCACGTCAACCGGGCCAGGCAATCGCTGATATTCGACGGCGTGCTGCTGAGCGAGCGAGGCGAGTATCGCTTCCTCACCAAGCGGTTCGAGATCAAGCGTGGGTCGGCAACGTTCATCAACATCGACGAGCTGAACCCCACGCTGCAGGTTACCGGCGCCTACGAGGTGCGGCTGCCCGCGCGTGAGGCGATCAATATTGAGATTCTCATCGGCGGCACGCTTCTCAATCCACGCATCTCGCTGGCAAGCGATGCGCAGCCGCCGATTCCTCAGAGCGATCTTCTGAGCTACCTCGCGTTCGGACGGTCGTCATCGTCGCTGCTGCAGCTCGAGGCGTCGGGCGTTGGAAGCAGCAACAATCTCATCGGAGCGGGGGCAGCCCTTGCCGCCAAGCAGCTCGCGAGCGTGGCACTCGGCGTCATCGCCGATGAGGCCGCGGGAGAGGCAGCACAGTCACTCGGGGCCGACGTGTTCACCATCACTCCGGCTGACGTGCAGACCGACGTGGGCGGCTTCCTGCGAGGCACGGACATCGAGTTCGGTAAGTACATCAAGTCGCATACGTTCATCGGGGTCCAGATCCGGCCCGACCCCGAGGCGTTGAAGCGTCCTGGCCTCTACCTTCAGCACCGCTTCGGTGGACTCAAAGGCTACCGTCTCGAGACGAGCTTCGAGCCGCGGTTCATTCTTCGCGAGCCGAGTCTGGCCGCGCAGGAGCCGACCACCACGAGCGTGCTCGGACTTTTCCTCATCCGAGAGTGGCGGTTCTAGGCAAAGCCGTCGGTGCTCCGTGACTCCAGGCGTCTGCTTTGTAGCATAAAGTACTTGCTAAAATAGAGCGACTGTCTAGATTTCCCCGTCGAATGATCAAACGGAGAGACGCTTGACTGGTACGGGAGAACGCCCGGCGGCACACGGCACCGGGCTCGCATGGTTCGCGGCGATCGCCGTGGCTGCGATTGGCGCTTATATCATGTTTGACGCCCTCCCCGGTGTGAACTGGGGAATCTGGACCGCTTTCGCCTCGCTTGGACTGGGTGTCGTCATGAGGGCGCGCGGCACGCTCAACAGCTCCTCCCTCCTCATGCTCGCCATCGCGAGCGTTCTGGCCTCCGGAGCCTCGATCACCGCCGCTGAGTTTATCCATGCACTGAGCTTCCTCGGCGTGGTGCTCTTCCTCACGCTCGCAATGCTCTTCGCCGTCGGTCCCAGCCTCGAGCGTATGACGGCGGCCTTCGTCATCAGCGCTCCCTTCGTCGCTGCCGGCAATGCACTAGCCGAATCGTTCAGGCGTTTTTCGGATCTGTCCAACGTATTTCGCTCGACGCGGTCGCGAGCGGCCGTGCGCGGAGCAGTCATCACGATTCCGGTCGTCCTCTTTTTCGCCCTGCTGCTTGCGAGCGCCGACCCTGTGTTCGGGAGCTGGCGGGACGAGATCGCTCGCATCATCGCGACCTGGGAGTTCATTCCACGAACGATCTTCTTCTTCGTTCTGCTCGTAGTGACCCTCGGCGCCTACAGCTTTGCGGCCCTCCACCCGATCAGACAGAGCTCCTCGCTCTCACCAGTATCCGGCAGCGAGGGAGTTGGACGCTGGCTCGGAGCAACGGAGCGGCTCATCCTCGTTTCCGGCGTGGCTGCGCTTTTCTGGCTTTTCATCGGTGTGCAGCTCAGCTACCTCTTCGGCAACGCACCGAGCGAGCCCGGCTCCGGGATCACGTTCGCCGAATACGCCCGGCGTGGCTTCGGTGAGCTCACCATAGTCGCCACCTGCTCCGTGATTCTCATCCTGGTGAGCGAGCGATTCGGCCGCGTGGACGACCACGCGGGACGCATCAAGATCCTGACGCTGGCCATCCTGGTCGCCGTGCTGATCATGCTCGCATCGGCGTTTCACCGCGTGTCGTTATACGAGGCCGCTTACGGATACACGGTTTCGCGACTGTATGCGCAGGTCTACATGCTGGTTCTCGCCGTGGCTTTGATTGCGCTGGCGGCCGGCATCCTCGGCACGCTCGACATCGGGTCGCTTTTTCGTCGCGTCTTCACTGTCGCCGTTGCCGCTTTCCTGGTTCTCGTGTTCTGGAACCACGAGGCGTGGATCGCGTCGGCGAATATGGACCGGGTTGCGACGACCGGAAAACTCGACGCCAGATACATCGCGCGTGATCTCTCACCTGACGCAATTCCGGTGATCGTTACACGGCTGCAGTCGCTTCCAGAGCCGGTGCGGGGCCAGCTCCACGCTGAGCTGGTGGCGCGTTACGGCAACCCTCGTCGCCTGGCCCCCGGCCGCTGGTTCGAGTGGAATCTCCGTCGTGAGCAGGCGCGCGAGGCGCTCCGGCGAATAGGTCTGCCCCGTACGTCCTAGGGTTTTCCGTTCCCGCCGTACTCGTCCCAGAGGGCAGCCATGGCGCTCATGCCTTTTCTGAAATTCTCGACGCTCATCCACTCGTCCGGAGCATGTGCATTTTCGCCGGGCAGTCCGAATCCTACGAGCAACACCGGGGTGCCGAGGATCCTCTCGAAATCGCCGACCACCGGGATCGATCCGCCCTCGCCCACAATCACCGGGTCCTTCCCGAATGCGGACTTGAGTGCGCGCCGCGCCGCGTCGAATATCGGCCCGTCGAGCTCAGCCCTCCACGGTCGGCCACCGTGGAGATGTTTCACAGTAACTGTCACACCTTTCGGCGCGACCCGCCGCACGTGTGCATCCATCAGCTTCTCTATTTCGGCGGGATCCTGATCGGGTACCAGCCGGCAGCTGACCTTTGCCATTGCCTTCGCCGGAAGTACCGTTTTCGCTCCCTCGCCGGTGTAACCACTGAGCAGGCCATTTACCTCGCAGGTGGGACGCGCCCATAATCGCTCGAGAACCGTGTAACCTTTCTCCCCGCCAAGCGCGGGAGCGCCGGCTTCCTTGCGGTACTCTTCCTCGTCGAACGGAAGCTTCTTCATCTGCTCGAGAACGCGGGGCTCCCAGTCGCGGACCTTGTCGTAAAATCCTTCGATCGCGATGTGCCCGTTGTCGTCGTGCATTGTCGCGAGGATTCGCGCCATAGCCATCGCCGGGTTCACCACGGCGCCTCCATAACTTCCGGAATGGAGATCGCACATCGGGCCCTGAACATCGATCTGGAAGTACGCCAGCCCTCTCAGTGAGCTGAGAATCGACGGCTGGCCGGGCGCGAACATGGCTGAGTCGGAAATCACCGCCACGTCGGACTTGAGCAGCGCCTGATTCTCGCTCACGAACTGCTCGAGGCTCGGGCTGCCGATCTCCTCCTCGCCTTCCGCAATCAGCACGATGTTGAGCGGCAGTTTTGACCTCGTGGCAAGGTGAGCCTCGATGGCCTTGACATGAAGGAAGAGCTGGCCCTTATCGTCAACGGAGCCGCGTGCATAAATCTTCCCGTCGCGCACCGTCGGCTCGAACGGCGGCGACGTCCACAGATCGATCGGCTCGGCGGGCTGGACGTCATAGTGTCCGTAGACAAGCGCCGTCGGCGCCCGCGGCGCGTCACGCCACTCCGCGACCACTACGGGATGACCGGCGGTTGGATAGACGCGCGCGGTCATGCCACTTTTTTCCATGCACGCTTTCAGCCACGTCGCTGCGCGCGCCACATCGCCGGTGTGCTCCGACCTGGCGCTTACACTCGGAATTCGCAGGAACTCGAACAGCTCCTCCTGGATTCGCGCGTCGTTCTTCTCCAGATAGCTATTGAGGTCCGATAGTCCGGCTGATTTCATGAGTTGGGGTTCCGTTATTGTCGGCGACTGCTCCGTGGGACTCCGATGCGGGTCCCCAATCTGCAGTAGCGATGCCGCACCTGCGTTCACTCGCGGCAGGAAACTAACGTGCCGACCCATACATGACCAAAGCTCGAGCCCCGATTACCACGCAGACACAGATTTCGGCGGGAGGAATAGTCTTCCGTCCGCTCGCGCGGCAGGGCTTCGGGGTTGCGCTCATCTCGGTGGGCGAGCCACCGCGCTGGCAGCTGCCGAAGGGGCTGGTGGATGCGGGCGAGACGCCGGAGACAGCCGCAGTGCGCGAAGTTCGCGAGGAGGCCGGCCTGGAAGCTGAGATCGTCGAGAAGCTGAAGCTCGTCGAATACTGGTATCAGGCGACCGCGGATGGAAAGCGCGTCAGGTACCACAAGTACGTTCACTTCTTCCTCATGAGATACCTGTCGGGCGACGTCACTGATCATGACCACGAGGTGAACGAAGCGCGATGGCTGGAAGTCGCCCAGGCAATCGGGACTATCGCATTCAAGAGTGAGCGAGCGGTGCTCGAGCAGGCAGCGACCTGCATATTGCGGGATGCTTAGCGAACCAGACGCGCACTCGCGTCCGATCCTGCCAGGCGTCGATCCGTCAATCGGCCGCTTGGCCAATCCGTCAACCGGCACCTGACCATGCCGAACAGACTCGCCAACGAGACCAGCCCGTACCTTCTGCAGCACCGCGACAACCCGGTGGACTGGTATCCGTGGGGAGAGGAAGCGCTGTCCCGCGCGAGAGACGAAAACCGGCCCATTCTTCTCAGCATCGGCTATGCGGCGTGTCACTGGTGCCACGTCATGGCCCACGAGTCGTTCGAGAATGAAGAGACTGCGGAGCTGATGAATCAGCTCTTCGTCAACATCAAGGTCGACCGCGAGGAGCGGCCGGACCTCGACAGCATCTACATGCAGGCCGTGCAGGCGCTCACCGGCCAGGGCGGCTGGCCAATGACGGTGTTCCTGACACCAGAAGGGGTGCCCTTCTTCGGCGGCACCTACTATCCGCCGGCAGATCGTCAGGGAATGCCGTCGTTCAGGCGTGTCATGCAGTCAGTGGCCGACGCATACACGAATCGCAGAGACGCAATCACCAGCACATCCGAACAGCTTCGGCAGATCTACGACATAGAGACTCCTGCAAAGACCGAAGGAGCGCTGAACGCGCATACGCTCGAGCTCGCATACCGGTCGCACGCTCAGCGATACGACATCCGGCACGGCGGGTTCGGAGGTGCACCCAAGTTTCCGCCTACCATGTCTCTCGATTTCCTCCTGCGGTACTGGAAGCGCACGCGCACCGCTTACGCACTGGAGATGGTCACCGAAACATTCCGCAGGATGTCGCGCGGCGGGCTGTACGATCAGATCGGCGGTGGCTTTCACCGGTATACCGTTGATGGCATCTGGCTCGTCCCGCATTTCGAGAAAATGCTTTACGACAACGCGCTCCTCGTGCGACTGGGAGCGCACCTGTGGCAGGCCACGAAGGACTCGGAGGTGCGGCGCGTCGTCAATGAGACGCTTACGTGGCTGAAGCGCGAGATGACGTCGTCCGAAGGCGGCTTTTACTCTTCGCTCGACGCGGATAGCGAAGGACACGAGGGCACATTCTACGTCTGGAGCGAGGAGGAACTCGATTCCCTCCTCGGCGACGACTCGCCGCTCGTGAAGAATTATCTCGGAGTCACTTCCCAAGGGAATTTTGAGGGGAAGAACATTCCGAATGTTGCGGTCGATCCCGGTGTAACCGCGACGCGCAGCGGTCTTGGCGCCGAGGAGCTGAGCAGACGCATCGAAACCGCAAAGGCAACGCTTTACGCCCAGCGGGCAAAACGCATCTGGCCCGGACGCGATGAAAAAATCCTTACATCGTGGAACGGCCTCATGCTTCGTGGCGTTGCTACCGCCGCCAGAGCTTTTGGAGATCAGGAGCTTTTGAGGCTGGCCCTCGCGAACGGTGAGCTTCTGCATCGCGAGATGGTTCGTGACGGGCGGGTGATGCGCTCTCACAAAAGCGGCGAAACACGCATACCGGGTTTTCTGGAGGATTACGCCGCGCTGGGACTCGGGTTCATCGCGTTATACGAGGCGACTTTCGACGATGTGTGGATCGAGCGGGCGATGTCGATCACCGAATCGATGGTCCGCTGGTTCTGGGACGATTCGGCTGGCGCTTTCTTCGACACGGCCAGTGACGCCGAGCCGCTGATTACACGACCACGGGACATCACCGACAACGCAATGCCCTCGGGAACGTCAATGGCTGCCGATCTGCTTCTCCATCTCGCGGATCTCACAAACGACAGCGTCATGCGTGAACGGGCGATGTCGGTTCTCGACGGAGCGGCTCCGCTTCTCGCGAAGTTTCCGACGGGCTTTGGCCATCTGCTGGGCGTGGCCGACATGGCTGTTCACGGCGCGGTGGAAGTGGCAATCGTTGGCGATAGTGCGAGCGAGGGAGTCAATCGGCTGGAACGCGAGGTCGCATCGCACTACGTTCCCTCGCTCGTGCTGGCTGGTGGCGGAGCCGATAGCAGCGATCGGATGGAGCTGCTCGCCGGACGGACGCCGCGCGGCGGAATTCCTACGGCGTACGTCTGTCGCGCGTACACTTGTGACGAGCCGGCTACCGACACGGCTCGACTCGGGCAGCAGCTCGAGGCAGCGGGCAGCGCCAGACGCGCAAGCTCTTCGGAGGGAT
>JALYJX010000017.1 GCA_030775065.1 Gemmatimonadota bacterium
GATCAGGGGTGTGTGCTGTTCCGTTGCCGGCAAGACTCGAATTGCAGCGGAATCCAGGTTCACGGCCGGGAGTATCGACCTGTCGCAGAACACTGTCAATGTCATCTTTGTTCCGCCGTGCAGGGTATCGCTCGACTAGAGCAACCGTGCGTCGGATCGACGCTGTCGAGTACCGGAGGTAGCGACGGGCGGGAGGCCCGGCTAAGATAAATCAAGTGCCCGTGCGTACCAGCGCACAGGCATTTTCTTTCGGCGCCGTGGCCAAGTGGTAAGGCGGCAGACTGCAAATCTGCTATTCGTCGGTTCGATTCCGACCGGCGCCTTTTCGTTTCAGCTGAGACTGTGCGAAGACTGTGCGAAGACTGTGCGAAGACTGTGCGAACTAGGTGATCTTGAGCGCCTGAACCATTCCGTGGACGAAGTGCGGCTGCTGATCCTTGGCGTCCGGGAGGAAGCAGACAAGAACGTAGTCACCCGCATCGAGATTCGCGGTGAAGAACGCATGCTGTCCCTTCACAAGGCCGACGACACCGCCCGACGGCATTCCCGGCGCGTTGGGGTCCTTGTCCGAGACGGGTAGCCATTTCTGGAAGTCTGCCATCGTCTTGCCCGGAGCGAGCTTGAAAAGAACGACTTCGTGCGGCTGGCCGGCTGCGTTCTCGACACGGATCACGTTCTCGCCACGCTTCAATGGTGTCGAGAAGTCGAACTTGTAGTCGGATAGCGTCAATGTCGTAGTCGGCGCAGGCTCCGGAGCGGGAGTCGTGGTTGCAGCGGTGACGACGAGGCCACGCGTCATTCCCTTCATTGCGTGAGGAACGCCATCTGTCGAAGGGATGAAGCAGACGAGCGCGTAATTACCAGGGTCGAGCGTCGAAGTTGCCGCAGCCGTTCCACCAGGAGCTGCCGCGTTCGGGCCGCCTGCGAGTACCACCCACGACGGAGGGGGGGCACCCGGTTTCGACGCCTTCATGGCTGCAGTGAAATCATCGAAGGTCTTTCCTTCAGTAAGCTTGATGATCTGCACCTGATGGATCTCTTTTCCCTCGTTCATGAGGTGCATTGTCGTCAATCCCGCGGGAATCTGAGCCGGGGCCTCGAACAAAAAATCCTTACCGACAACGTGAACGACGTTCGCGCCAGTTGCGGGGGTCGCGGTCGCGGTAACAGCCGCTGTATCGGTTGCCGCGCTATCCGGCGCTTCCTTCACCGTGCACGACACTAGAGCCAGTACAGCCAATATCGGGGCTGCGCCGAAGATCCTGGGGTGATGCATCACTCCTCCATACTGCGGGCAAGTACTGTTGGGAAAGCGGAATTTTCAGCGTCCAGACGCGATCGTCAAGCGACCCGCCTCCCTTCCAGGCGGATGGGCCGACTCAGGCGAACAACGCGCTACTTCCCTGTCTTTTCAAGCGACGCTGAGTTGATGCAATAGCGGAGACCAGTCGGGTTGGGCCCGTCGTCAAAGACGTGACCAAGGTGGGCATCACACCTGCTGCACATAACTTCAGTGCGGGTCATGAACAGGCTTCTATCGGTCTCGGTGGAGACGCTGTCGGAGGCGGCGGGCTCATAAAAACTCGGCCAGCCCGTTCCTGAATCGAACTTCGCCTCGGAATCAAAGAGAACATTTCCGCAGCAGACGCACCTGTAGACTCCGGGCTCCTTCGACGAATTGTACATGCCGGTGAAAGCGGGCTCGGTGCCTTTCTGCCGGGTAACGCGAAACTGCTCGGGCGTCAGCTGCTGCCGCCACTCGTCATCGGTTTTGTGAATCTTGTCGGCCATTACGGGGGCTCCTTCCAAGGGCGCCAGGTTCGTGGCGCAGTGGTTCTTACCTCTCTTGTACGTTCGCTGCACATCGGCGGATTGCACGAGCAAGACAGCTTGCAGTTTCCCTCTTCGTGCACAATGACATATTAGTCCCTTCTCCCGAAGATCAGGAGCTAGCCCATAGGAATTCTCGCGAGTGGCTCGATCAAGAGAGCAGTCGCCGGCGCGTTGGTCGCGGTGAGTGCTGCCTGCACTTCCAGGCCGATCCAGGTGGAAACGGCCGCAATCGTCATGCCCGACAGTTCGAGCCGGCCGGTGCTACGAATGCGCAAGCCCGCGCCGGCGAGGAATTTCTGGACGGCGATGGTCAACCTCGATCCGGACTATCCGCAGTCACATCCGACAACTGTAGACGAACGCCGTTTTTCGGAGGCCCTCAGGATGGCGATGGCGGGCGAGGCCGACAATGCGGAGCTGCTGCTCGACAGTCTCCGACGACACACCACCGACGCCCTCGTGAAGTCGGCGTCGCGCATTCTACTGACAGCGATGCTGCAATACCAGAACAAGTGGAAAGACCTGGGTGAGCTCGCAATCGCGAGAACGGCTCAACCGGATTCGCTGGAGCGGGACCGGGCCGGTGTGGAATTCTGGGCATCGGCGTTCAGCGGTGTTCCAGACCGGCAGATTGTATTTCCGGCTGAGCCTGTAGTTCTACGCTTGACGCTCTCGGCTGCCGCGACACCCGTGATTCCGATTCAAATCAACGGCAAGTCGAAGCTGTTCTGGCTCGATACAGGCTCGAGCATGTCGATCATAGCCTCCGATGTCGCTGTGGAATGCGGAGTGGAGCCTCTGGTCAGGGATACGCTCGAGGTGGCGACGACCACGGGGCGAGTGCCGGCGCGCCCGGCAGCGATAAAGCGCCTCGATCTGGGCGGAATCTCCATCACGAACTCGACTGCAATGATCGTCTCCAGCGATCTGATGCAAGTACGTATTGCCGAGCCCGGGAGCACTGCGGCGGCGAAAAAAATCGATGGCATCGTGGGGTTCGACATCATCAGCCGGCTCAACGTGCAGATCGATTATGTCAACGAGACTGTCACGCTGACCAAGTCGGTAAGGAAGCCGGCCGACGCCGCGCGGAGAAATCTTTTCTGGGTGGGAACGCCAATCGTGCGACTCATCGGCCCGGGCGGGATACCGGTTCATCTGGGTCTGGATACCGGTGCGCAGGAGACTTACGCGACCGAGCGCATGCTCGGAAAATTCCGCGTGAGAACATTTCTTGGCGAGCGACAGGAGGTTGGAGGCTTTGCCGGAACGATGAAATTTCGCGGGCGCTTCATTAGCAACCTCCGGCTCGCGCTTGGCGGCCGGAACTTCCTTTTTCAGAAGCTGCTCATATTCGCGCCCGCAGCCGCCTCGGTCGTGAACCTCGATGGCGTGCTCGGCAGCGACATCGGGCGAAGCGGAGTCGTGCAGATTGATGCGACGAACGGAACCTTCAGTGTAGAAACGCCGGGGCAACGCCGGTAAGTGCGGGCGACAGCGTCACCCACCGGTCCACGTCACGCGCCAGATTCGTCCTCCAGCGTCGTCACTGATGTAAAGCGATCCATCGGGGCCTTGCGCCAGTCCCACCGGCCGATGCGCTGCGCCATTCGGTGGCGGATTCTCCACCGAAAACCCGTCGGCAAATACCTCGAAATTGGGTGATGCCGCGTTGTCTGCGAGCGGAAGGAAGGCGACCTTGAAGCCGGCCTGCGGAAGCGGCGCGCGATTCCATGATCCGTGGAACGCGACGAAGATGCCGTTGCGGTACTTCGCTGGAAATCCGGATGCCGAGTAAAACAATGCACCGTTTGGCGCCCAATGCGCGGGGAAGGGGTAAATCGGCACCTTCACCCGCTCGCAGCGACCAACCGTCGCCCCGTTTCCGCCGTACTCGGGTGCGAGCCTATACTGGCGAGCGCTTCCATCGTAATAGCAGAACGGCCAGCCGAAGTCGTCGCCACCATTCACCTCGACGAACATTTCCGCCGGCAGCTCGGCGTTTTGCTCAGGCGTGAAGAGGGCCGGCCAGTTCTGAGACAGCTGATCGCGACCGTGAGGTATGGTGTAGAGTCGTTTGCCCGAAGGATCCAGCGTCAACGCAACAGCGTTGCGAATTCCCGTTGCGTGACGCAACGACATCGATGGCGTTTGTCCTGAACCTTTCGCGTCGAATTTCCAGATGCCGGCGCGGGTGAGGAGCTCAGGACAATCAGGCACTCCGAGTGAGCCTGCGACGCGATCGCGCTCCTGACACGCGTTCGTCGCCGATCCAAAATTGACGTACAGCGCTCCATCTGAGGCGATGACAAAGTTGCGAGCATCGTGTCCGGGCTGGCCCGGCATATTCGATACGACAATCTGTGGTGCACCGCTTGGCTTGAGTTGTCCCGCCGAAAGCGGATAGCGGACGATGGAAGTGCCGTGGTCGGCGTAGAGAAAGCCATTGTAGAGACCGATGCCGGTCCCGCCGGCGGTGCCGAACCTCTCGACGACGTCCGCTCGACCGTCGCCGTTGGTGTCTCGAAGTCCAACCTGACCGGCCGGGATGGAAGCGACACGTCCTCGTCGCACGGACCTCAGGTTGGCGAACACATCACCGTTCGGCGCAACAACAAGGTGCCTTGCGGCGCCGATGCTGTCGGCGAAGATCGTTGCGCAGAATCCGGCGGGCAGCCGCAAGCCTCCCTGGCCCTGGCTGCATGCCGCGCTAATGCGCGCCTGGGACGCTGCGCCGCCACTGCCCGGGCTCGGGCTCGCACTCGTGCAGGCAGCCATCACGAAGCCGCACAGAGCAGTAGTCAGGGCAACGACAAACAATTGATAGCGCACGCGCAGATTCATGGACGTCATCTCATATATGAGGGTGTTGGCGGGACCAGAGCGTGCCACAAACCCGCATTCCACGTGCCGCAGACTTCAGCTTGTCTGCTTCCCCTGTCCGCGCTAGCGTAGCCGGCCATGAAGCCGAGCCTGGCAGGATCGCGATATACCGGATTGCTGGCGGTTTTTTTCGCCATGGCGGTGCCGACAAGCGCGCAAACTCTGTCCGGCGTGACCTTTCAGGTCGACAACGACTATTTCGATTTCTGGATGCCGGGACGCGAGCGCCCGGACGACAACTACACGCACGGTCAGCTTCTGCGAACGGTGTTCAACGTGGCACCGGCGTGGATGCGCCGAGGTGTTCCGAGCTGTGGGGAATCACTCGTTTCATCAACATCGCCAAACCGTTGCGTACAGAGTTTTCTGACGATTTCGCAGGAGATCTTCACGCCGACCCATGATACACCGACGCCGGTGGTGGGCGAGCGACCGTATGCGGGCCTCCTTTACGCTGACCTTGGACGATCCATAGTCGACAGAAGACAGTCACGATCTCTCGCTATTCGTATCGGAACTACCGGGCATCCATCCGGTGCGGAAGCAGCCCAGACGCTGTTTCATCGGCTGCTCGATCAACGCCATCCAAAAGGATGGGATTACCAGATAGGTGCAGAGCCCGTGATCGGCATTACTTATGGGCGGCAGTACCTGATGACGCCCGGTCTCGCCACCAGGCGGGTGGCCTTACAGGTGATTGGCACGGGACGCACGATGGCGTCCCACGTCCAGGCGAACCTGAGCGCGGGCGTGGAGATGAGAGCCGGCTATAGAGTTCCTCATCCGTGGATTCCGGCTGCTGATACTGACCGTCGCGGGCTCAGATTCTTCGTGCTCCTTGGAGGCTCCGAGAAATGGGTCGCGCGCGACCTGCTGCTCGAAGGCAATACGAAATGGACGCATGGTCTCGTAACTAAGAGACCGTTCGTTTTCGAATCGACATGGGGCCTTGGAGCAGGTGTTGGCAGTTACGCCGTCGAATACCGTGCAGTGAGCCGTAGCCGTGATTACCTGACGGGCCCAAGCTGGCATCGCTGGGGGAGCATCTCTCTCGTCCACGGGAACCTTTAACGTATATCTTCGCCCACACCGCCTCGCCAATCATGGTCGGAGGCAAGATATGGCTTGTTCGCCCCTCTCGTTGGTGTAGAGCGGCCGGCGGATCCGGTGAGACCTTGCCGAGGTTGCGTTAGACTGTTATCTAACTTCCATGGCTCGAGCAGTTACAATCCGGTCGCGGCTGAGTATTTCTGTCACGCCACGCTTCGAGATTTTCTACGCTCTGCGAGCCCTCGACGCGGGCACTGCAGCAACTGCTGGCTGGAGGCAGCTCAGCCGCCGATCCCTGCCGGAAGATTTCAGCGCAACAGTAGCCAGAATTGCTCCGCATCCGTTGATGTGGCCGCTCCTCGCTGATGCACTCCGAGATGCGAAGCCGGACCCGGACTTTCCTGAAATTGTCGGGACAATCCGCTCGGCGGACGATCGCGTGTTTCAGGAGTCAGTGCTGGGCGGAATTTTCCATGACAGGGAAGCAGTCACGGAGCTGATCGCAGGGAACCGCTCGCTCGACGACGCAGTTCGCGTTGAGGCTGAAGCGAACCGATCACTCGTCGCGCTCCTGGGACTTCACCCGTTCGACAGATCGAATGCCGTCGCGATCGCACTGGGGAGAGTCATCGCCGATCCCGCAGAATACCGCGCCGATCTGGTGGTGGCGCTCGATACGTTCTGGACTCTCGTTTTCCACAAAACGTGGCGAGATCTCGGTCCGGCGATGGACCAGGCGAAAAAGACATTGCAATCCTTCCTCGCCGGCGGCTCCCCATCCGAATTCGCGCGAGACAATGGACTTCCCGTTGCACTGGATGACCGGAACAGGGTTGTGACGAGTCTTCGTGGACGCACGCTCTATCCATATCGCTCCGTCCGTGGGATTCACGTGATTCCATCGGCGTTCAATGACGCGCGGCTGTGGGCCGCGTATGCTGATGACGCAGGCTCGGTCCGGCTTTACTTCCCGGTGTACCGTCCGGAGCTATTGCTCGAAGATGTCAGAAGCGTCGATCCCGCCACGGCTTTTCGCGCGCTGGGTGATACAACCCGGTACGCAATCGCTTCCGTGCTTGCCTACGAGCCTCAGACTTCCGTAGAGCTTGCGAGGGCATTCGGGGTGTCGAAAGCGACGATATCACATCACGTTCAGCTCATACGCGCAGCAGGTCTCCTCGAGGAAAGCTCCACCGACAATGGAGTCGTCCTGGCGCTCAATCGGGAAACTCTTGAGGAAATCTCCACCGCTGCGGTGCGCGAATTGTACGGCGGAGGCAGCGATCCGGTGATCAGGCGAAGTCGGCGTCAACGCACGCCAGACTCGTAGTTCGCACCACGCTCATAACGCACACACGCTCATAACGCACACACGCCTCATAACGCACACACGCTCATAACGCGACGAGGTCGCATGCCATCCGTATTTCAACCAGGGCAGCTCAGGGATAAAGTCGCGCTCGTGACCGGCGGTGGAAGCGGGATCAACCTCGCAATTGCGGAGCGTTTTGCCGAGCATGGGGCGAAGCTGGCGCTGATCGGCCGCACGCAGGCGAAGCTCGACGCCGCGGCTGTGGGCATCACGGAGAATGGAGGAACGGCCGCCGGATTCGCAGCCGACGTGCGGGACTATGCTGCGCTTTCAGCGGCAATTGCCGCCGCTCGCCAGCAGCTTGGGAAGATCGATATCGTCGTTTGCGGAGCCGCCGGAAACTTTCCGGCTCCGGCGCTTGGTATGTCGGCGAATGGATTCAAGTCCGTTGTCGACATAGACCTTCTCGGGACGTTCAATACCTGCCGGGCAGTCTTCGAGCACCTCGAGCGTCCTGGTGCGTCGATCGTCAACATATCGGCGACGCAGGCATTCACTCCGATGCCGATGCAGGCTCATGTCTGTGCTGCGAAGGCCGGCGTGGACATGCTCACTCGAACTCTGTCACTGGAATGGGGACGGGAAGGGGTGAGAGTGAACTCTATCGCCCCGGGCGCGGTGGAGGATACGGAGGGTATGCGCCGTCTCGCCCCGACGGAACAGGCGCATGACTATCTCACTCGCATGATTCCGCTGGGGCGATTTGCGAAAAAAACCGAGATCGCCGACCTGGCGCTCTTTCTCTGCTCGGATGCGGCGCAGTTCATCACCGGCACGGTGATGGTGTGTGACGGCGGACAATCGCTGGTCACTCTTCGCTTCGAGCTTCCCGGCGCAAACGCGGCGAAAGCTCAGTAGAGCTCGTCAATCGACCGAGGCCAGTCCTTCTTCAGAAGACGGGACAATGCGCGGTCGGCAAGCAGTCTTCCTTCCGTTTGACAGCGCGGACAATAATTCGTCTCGTTGCTCGCATACCGGATCCGTTGAACCGGATTCGAGCAAACAGGACATGGTTGTCCGTAGCGTCCGTGAACGGCCATCCCTTCACGAAAAGCAGTAACCTTTTCCGGAAAACCGTCCCCCGTGTTCTCACGGAGACGATCGATCCACTCGAGCAGCGTTTGACGGGTCGCGTGAAAAAGTGTCGACACCTCGTCATCCGTCAGACGGCTTGTCAACCGCAGCGGAGAAAGGCGAGCACGGTGAAGTATCTCGTCGGAGTACGCGTTTCCGATTCCACTGAACAAGGTCGGATCGGTAAGCGCGCGCTTGAGAGTGTGGTTCTCGCTCAGCAGACGCGACGAGAAGTCGTCGAGCGAGCATTCGAGCGGTTCCAACCCGCCGCGATCGATTTCACGGAGATTCTCCTCACCTCTGACTACGTGGAGTGATGCGCGTCGCGTAGTTCCGGCCTCCGTGAGAATCAGCGAGCCGTTGTCGAAGTCGAAAGCCGCCAGGCCGACTTTTCCCGGGATCTTTGCACCTCCCGCGAGCCACTTGAAGCGTCCCGCGATCATCAGATGAACCACAACCCAGAGATCTGTTTCGAACCCCATCGCGATGCGCTTCCCGATTCGCTGAACACCGGTGACTCGCTTGCCTTCCGCTTCCGTGATCGGTGGCTCGACTGACCGAACCAAGAACAGGTTGGCGATCCGCACGTGCTCGAGAACGTGGCCAACCACGTGTCGCTCGAGCGCTTCGATGTAAACGGTTATGTCCGGCAGCTCGGGCACGTGAGCTTATTGGCGGGTCATTGCCGCGAACAGGTAGGTGAGGTTCGCGGTACCGTCCATTATCGGCTCATTCGTGGAGTAATCGCCGACATCGTCGTGGTAGACAATGAAGCCGGTGTTGAATTGTGCATACTCATCGGGCTCGTGTAGCCTGATGCCGAGGAGATTCTGATAGATGGAGCGGTATACCGGCCCGTCGAGCAAGCCGCCCGTGAGCTGCAGCTTCAGGTCCTTGGCAATCACGGAATGCGGATCACGGGCGAAGTTCCCGGATTGCGGGAGCCCGATGATCATCGACACTCCCCACGGATTAGCACCGAGAAGCCAGTCCAGCGCGGCTGCCTCGTGTTCGCGAAAGCGGCTGTCACCGGTCATTCGCCGGTAGAGGTAAGCCTGGGTGGCGAAGCTCGCTATCAGGTTGTTGGAGCACCAGATGAAGGGAACTCCCATGCGGAATCCGTTGTTCGCACGGCCGGTTACAGCCGCCAGGCCACGCCTGTAAAAGCTCGCCAACTGTGCGCGCTCGCCGGCAGACCCATGTCGCCAGCTCTCGTAGTGACCGTTGTTGTGCCAGGGATACCACTGGTAGTGTCTCGCGGTATCCTTGCCCATCCAGGCCGTGACGGGCTCCCGTCGCGCGTACACGAGTGCGTCGCCAAGGAAGTGCAGCTCTCCCGTTGCATCGACCAGCGAAGCAGCGCCCAGCTCCATGTCGTCACGCCAGTCGTCTTCCTCGTAGAAGTACGGCGACCTGCCGGGTGCAGTCTGACACGCACCCTCGTGAAGTCGTCCGAGGCGATACGCGGCGCGTGCTCTCTGACGCAGCTTTTCGGCAAACGCGGGATCGCGTTTCCTGAAGACGGCAGCGCCCAGTGCGAACGCAGCCGTGTATTTGCCCGCAGTGGAGGCGTACCCGGTGGACCTGTTCTTAGCCTTTATCAATCCCTGCGGCTTTCCGGTGCACGGATACACCGGCCTCTCCTTTCCGCGGCCCCAGCCGTAATCGGAAGAGTCGGTCCATGGGAGGTCCCAGTAGCTGTGGTCGCGATCGTCGCCCAGCTGGTTGAACATGTCATCACCACCCGGATACATCCGGAGGAGCCAGTCCAGTCCATGTCGCGCTTCGTCGAGGATGTCCGCAACACCGTTCGATCCGGGTAGACCATTGGCGGCAAATCTGTCGGCAAACACGCGGGGGTTGTCGCGATACGCCATGAGCATCACGAACGTCGCGTTGGCTGACGTCGTCACGTACTGCAGATAGTCCGACGCGTCCGCCCACCCGCCCGTAACGTTGATGAACTGCCCGGTGCGAACAGGGTGGTCGACGATGATGCCGTCGCGCTTGTGAACCGAATCCCTGACGATCGGATTGAAGCCCGACCGCTGCTGTCTCATATAGTAGAGCAGCGTGTCGGCGGCACCGGCATACACGTTCGCATCGATGCGAATGGGTGGAGAGACGGCTCCGCCCGCCACGACCTGGTATCGGCCACGCACCCGGAGAGTCGAGAAATCGAGCCGATGGGTCGAAGCGCATGGCCCAAAACGGCCGCTGCTCCTTGCTGCCTGGGGGCCTAGTACAATGCGCCCGGACAGATCCTGCACCGAAAAGGATTTTATCGAGACCGAACCGAGCGAGCAGGCAACGGCAACCTTCGGCGCCGACGGCAAATACCCGAGCTGGTTGATGCGGATGAACGTGCGCTGTGGTGCGGTCTGAGCATGTCCGATCGACGCCACGGCTCCGATCGCCAGTAGCATCCACCATCGCCGGGACCGCTTCATGAATTCACCACCTGACACGTATGGCTCGCGTAAGTATCGATTCGCATCGCAAGTGAAAGTCACGCTACCAAACCGGCTCAAGCCCCGTTTGCGGTCACCTTCTGGTATATCAGTGCAGTTCGCGTCGCAGTTCGCTCGACGGAAAATGCAGCGGCCCGCGCACGGCCGGCGGATGCAAAGCGCTTGCGAAGCGCGCTGTCGCCAATCAGGCGTGCAATTGCGGCGCCGAGCGCCGCTGAATCACCGGGGGGCGACAGAAGCCCGGACCGCTCATGCTGCACGATCTCGGGAATTCCTCCTGCGCTCGTAGCTGCAACAGCTTTGCCCATCCACAATGCATCGATGAGAACAGTGCCAAGTCCTTCGTTTGCCGAGCTCAGCGCAACCACATCGGCCGCGGCCATCAGAGATTCCGCGTCGCGGCGATAGCCGGCAAGGTGGACGTTGCTCCCGAGACCGAGGCGTTTTACGGCACTCTCCACCGTGTGTCGCAGCGGCCCGTCACCAATGAGAAGAGCATGCGTGGCCGGCGCCCTCTCGAGCACACTTCTCATCGCCAGCACAAAGGTGAGTGGATCCTTGTGCGTGGCGAGAGCGGCAACCATGACGACCAGTGGCGCGCCTTCTGGAATTCCCAGCAGATGCAGGGAGTGACTGTCGGACCGCGTGATGCAGCGGCTCAAGTCCACTCCACTCGGAATTATCTGAATCTGCGCCCGGTCTATGCCGCTCGCCACGAGCGATTCGGCGACAGCCCCCGATATCGCGATAATTGCCGTTGCGCGCCGGTATTTCAGCCTCGAGATCCAGTGGTGGTGTACTCGAAAATCGACGCGACGTGTAATGACGACCTTCGCGTCACGCGCGCAAAGCAACGCAATTGAGGCCGCGTGTGCCGTATGCGCGTGGACGATCTCAATTTGCTCGCGCCGGATGAATCGTGCGAGAGCAATAGCTGCAACCGGGTCGAATTCCCAGCGTGGTGCGCAGGGCAGAACTCTCAGGCCACGCTCGAGGGCACGCTGCGCCAGAGGCTCGCCCGGGCGCGCTGCGATGACGCACCGATTGCCCGACCTCGCAAGTAAGTCCGCGAGCCAGAGGACCTGACGCTCGCCGCCACGCCAGCCGCGCTCCGTGTTGATGTGCATGACTGACACCGGTCGCAGCGGAACAGCGCACGCCGGCCCAGGCGCAAACCTTTTTGTCAGCGCTGGCTCGGCGATGGCCAATATCTGGTCAGGTGAGACGGCGGTGTGCACTGCTCTCGTCGGGTGGTTCCGGCAAGGGTAAGTTCCGGCTGCGCGACCCTGTATGACCGAGCCGTGCTGGAGCTCGACGCAGGCACACGTCGGCGGAGGAAGAAAGTACGATGGCAAAGGGGGCCGGGCAACGACGAAAACCTGAGCGCATCCTGGTGGTCAGCCTGGACAATCTCGGCGACCTCGTCTTCGCGTCCGCACTGGTGCCACCGATTAGAGAGCGGCTCCCGTCGGCACATATTGCGGTGTGGTGCAAGGAGTACGCGGCGGGGCTCGGCCCCCTGCTGCCGGAGGTTGATTCAGTCTACCATGCCGACCCGTTCTGGGACCGCGCCCCGGGCTCCGGAAAAGGGTCGTTTCGCGAGTTCCTCGAGGTCGCTGGTGCGCTGCGTCGTGCACGTTTCGACATAGCAGTCCTCTGCTTTGCACCATGGCGGACTGCAGCGGCAGTTGCGGCTGTCCGCATACCTGTGCGCATCGGGCTGGAGCGACGACGGAACCGAAGGTGGCTGACGCACGCGCTTTCTTCCGAGGACCGCGGCAAGCCCGTACTGGTGGAGGCGGCGCGACTGCTTGGTCCGCTCGGTATTGCAGCCAGCGAGCTCAAATACAGACTCGATGCACGCCGCTCGGACGTCGAGCTGAATGATGTGCGGGTATCGCTTGGCGAGGGGAATTACGTCGCGCTTCATGCTTTCGCCGGAAGTGACTCCCGATGTGTTGCATTGAGCGAATGGGTCGAGATCGCCGGCGATCTCTCGCAACGCGGGATGTCGGTACTGTGGATAGGCACCACGGTGGAGCTCGATCGTACTCGACAGCTGGCTCCACAGGGCGCCAACTGGCGCTACTCAGACGCTCTGCCTGGAGCCTCACTGACGAAAACGGCGCTCGCGATTTCCCTCTCAAAACTCTTCATCGGCCATGATTCCGGCCCGCTTCACATTGCCTCCGCGTTCGGAGTTCCGGCCATCGGGGTGTTTGCACCCGGGGAGCTTCAGCGCACGTGTCCACAGGGAACGGGGCGGTCCCGAATCATTGTGCGTCAGTCGCCGCGCGACATAAGCGCCTCGGACATCCTTGCCGAAGTCCGGGCAATCGGCATGATACAGTAAAGACGCGTGAAGCTTTTGCTACGAGCGTCAGCGCTTGATCGCGTACATCTCCTGAGTTCCCCGAAATGTGCCAAGCAGGGGAAGGGTGACGCTGTCTATCGCATCGAGCGTCTCCTGACTCAGCCTCACTCCGGAGGTAGCAAGATTCTCATCTACCTGACTCGGCTTGCTCGCGCCGGTGATCACCGATGAAACGCGGGAGTCGCGCAGAACCCACGCCAGCGCGAGCTGAGGGAGAGTGAGGCCCGCGTCTTCCGCAATTGGCCGCAGCCGCTGAACCACCTCGAGAGTGCGATCGCTCCTCAAATCGGTTCCGAAGGAGGTGTTCATGTGCTCGCTTGCCGCGCGTGAATCAGAGGGCGGTGGCTTCCCCGGTAGATACTTTCCACTCAGTACTCCCTGCGCCATCGGGGACCAGACGATTTGACCGATCCCGTTCGCAGCGCAAAGCGGGAACACTTCGTCTTCAGGCAAGCGCCAGAGGATGGAATACTCCGGCTGGCTGGAAACGAAGTTCTCGACGTCGGGCATTGCGAGAGCCTCAGCAATCTGCTCCGCGGTCCATTCGCTGAACCCGATGTAACGGGCCTTTCCCTGCCGGACTACCTCGCTGAGCGCGTGAATCGTTTCTTCGAGCGGCGTTTTAGTGTCGTAGCGATGACACTGATAGAGATCCACATGGTCAGTGCGAAGGCGGGTAAGCGACGCGTCTATCTGCTTGCGCACCTGTGCCGCGGAAAGACCTCGATCCGTTTTGGACATTGGAAAGAACAGCTTCGTCGCGAGGATGTACGACGACCTGTCGCGTCGGCTCAGTGCGTTGCCAAGAAAGGACTCGGCCGCTCCGTACCCATAGATGTTGGCGGTATCGATAAAGTTGACGCCGAGCTCGAATGCCCGTTCGATGCAAGCGAGCGCGTTGGCGTCGTCTACTCCGACGCCGTAAGTGAGCCACGAGCCAAGTGAGAGCTCAGATACGTGAAGGTCGCTGCTTCCAAGACGGCGATACTGCATTCAGGAATCCGTGTGAGCGTGGTGGCAGGAATCTCGAACGAGAGCGCATAACGCACAAGCTGAGCTAGACCAACCAGCCGGGCGTTTGTAGTTTTTTGGGCCGCGCAGAAAGTACTGACATCCGTAGGCGGAGGCTTGATGAAACGTCTGCTCAAATGGGTCGGCTACATCATAGGCGGGATTGTCGTCCTGATCCTCGTTTTCGTTGGAGTGATCTACGCCATTACGTCGACCCGCATCGCCAAGACATATCCAACGCAGGTCGAGCCCGTGGCGGTTGCAACAGATTCTGGCACCATCGAGCGTGGACGGCACCTCACTCAGGCCGTTGGAAAATGCATGAACTGTCACGGGGACAATCTGGCGGGGAAGATGATGGCGGACGATCCGGTTTTCGCGCGACTTTGGGCCACCAACCTGACGCGCGGGAAAGGCGGGGTCGGCGCGAGCTACACCGACGCCGATTATGTCCGGTCGATTCGTTACGGCGTCCGCAGCAACGGCAAGCCTGTGTTCTTTATGCCGTCGGAGGCATACATCCACTTCAATGATTCCGACCTCGGTGCGATCATCGCCTACGTGAAGAGCGTGCCACCGGTCGACCAGGTGATTCCAAAGCCGAGCATCGGGCCGATTGCACGGACGCTTTCAGTGTTGACGGAGTTTCCGCTTCTACCGGCGCGGATGATCGACCGTGACGCGCCGCGGCCGGCGCATGTCGCGATCGGAGTAACGAAAGAGTATGGCGATTATCTGCTCAAGACCGGCGGTTGCACGAGCTGCCACAATCCGAATCTCTCAGGGGGCGGGGCGATGCAGGGCGTCAAGGTGCCGAACCTCACACCAGCCGGCATCGGTAGATGGAGCGAAGCCGATTTCATCAAGGCCCTTCGCACTGGCGTTCGTCCTGACGGGAGAATTCTCAGCGCGGCGATGCCGTGGCCCTATACCAGGTATCTCACGGACGACGAAATCAGGGCGATGTGGATGTACCTGCAGAGCTTGCCGGCACGTCCGGCGGGCGGATAGCTCTCGTTTCCGCTGTTCCGGCGACGAGATCGTCGATACCGCCGAGCCCGGGCCGGTCACGATCGTCGGGCATGTGCGGTTCCGACCGTAGCATGTAACCAAGCAGCAGCGGAGTAAGGAGAGTCGTGGCCAGAACCATCATGGTGATGGCGCTGAAGAGCTCGGACGTCAGCGCTCCCGTGGCGAGACCCATCTGGGCAAAAATCAGTCCGACCTCGCCCCGCGGAATCATCGCTACGCCGATGAGAAGCTTGCGCCCTTTGAGCCAGAAGGGAGCGTAGCCGGCGGCAACCTTGCCGACGATTGCCACCACGAGAAGCGCTGCTCCGATCGCCAGAACATTCGGGTTCGAGAATGCTCCGAGCGCCACTTCTGCCCCGACTACGGCGAAGAAAATCGGCACAAAGAACAGGCCAAGCGTCGTTGTGGAGCTCTCGATGCGACTGAGCTGGGGCGTGTTGTGGAGGAGGATCCCCGCTGCAAATGCGCCGATAATGGTCGCCGAGCCGACGATCGATGCGAGCCAGGCAAGAAGAAAGGCAAAAGCGAGTCCGGCCACGCCCAGGGTGCCCGACGCTTCAAGGCGGTCGATCAAACGGAAAATCGGAGGGACGACCAGATTTCCGAGAATCAAGGCAGCCGCGATGAAGCCAACCGCGATCGCAGTTGTCCCGGCGATTCCCCAGAAGCTCAGCGTCACGCCCCCGACTATCCCGCCAACCACGGAGAGAATCACGAGTCCAATGACATCGTCTATCACGGCTGCGCCGAGCACTATCTGACCTTCAGCGCTTCGGAGCTGCCCAAGATCGGAGAGCGTCCGCGCTGAAATGCCAATTGAGGTTGCGGTCAGCGCTGCTCCGGCGAGTACCGAAGGAATAGTCGGCAATCCAAGCATCGTGCAGACGCCGTATCCGAGCGCGAATGGAAGGACCACTCCCACAACGGCGACCGCCATCGCTTCGCCACCCACCTTGAGCAGAGAGTGGATGTCGGTGTGGAGCCCGATCTCGAAGAGCAGCACGACAACGCCCAGCTGGGCGAGTGCATGGATGACTGGATCCGCAGGATCGAGAATTCCGAGCAGCGATTTGCCGAGAATGATCCCCGCAACAAGCTCTCCGACGACGGACGGCTGGCCAAACCGCTGCGCGACGAGGCCGAGCACTTTCGCGGCCGCCAGAAGCGCGACGAGGACGGCGAGAAGGTGGGGCACGTCGTGCTGGCTCATAAACTCTGGTATGATGGTTCCGCTCGTCGGACAAGCTGCATTACTCTATTGAGTAACGATTGCGACGAGTAGTTTTCGAGACTCGTCTATTGCTGCGATCGAATCACAGATGCAAGTAGGACCTTCGGACCTTCCTCAATGTTCAGTCGCGAAGAACGCAACAGCAAGATTGCCGAAATCCGGGATGTCCCGCTAATGGTAAGGGCCGCCGTGCAGGGACTGAACGACGAACAGCTCGATACCCCATATCGCGACGGCGGCTGGACAGTGAGACAGGTAGTGCATCACCTTGCCGATTCGCACGCGAATGCGTACCTGCGTTTCAGATGGCTCGCGACCGAAGATCATCCGACGATCAAGACATACGACCAGGATGTATGGGCAGCGCTGCCCGATTCACAGCTGGCGCTTGGCTCCTCACTCAAGCTGCTGGAAGGACTTCACGAGCGATGGGTCGCGTTTCTGGAGCTGCTGCCGGATGAGACCTGGTCACGCCGGGGATTTCATCCCGAGCGCGGCGAAGTGAGTATCGACGATCTGCTGGAGATCTACGCCGATCACGGTGCGCATCACGCGGGACAGATCACCGATCTGAGGGCGAGAAAAGGCTGGTGAGGTAAGCGTTGCATGCCGGTGTCTGAGCCTATGGCCGAAGAGCGGCACCGTTTCGCGGGGTTCTTCGAACAGCTGCCGCGCATCGCCGGCGCAACAACGATTATCACCGGTGCGGCAATGCTTGCCGGCTGGTGGCTTGGAATGCCGGCGCTGCGCGGTTTCGATGCTGGGCCGCCGATGCCGCCTCTCACTGCGCTGACGTTCGTTATGGCAGGCGCGTCGCTGTTTCTCTCGTACCCGAAGTATGCGTCGCGGTGGCAAGCCGAGGCGTCGCGGGCACTCGCCATCGTGGTGATTGTAATCGCGCTCATCGCGGCAGCTGAGCGCATCCTCGATCGCAGTTTCGGGATCGATCTGTCGCTGATCGATTCTGCCGTCAGAGGATCGAACGCTGCGGTGCCAGCGCGAATGGCGATCAGCAGCGTAGTTGCCTTTCTCCTCACCGGAATCGGGATTCTTCTACTCCGCCGCGACCGCAGAACAAACGGCTTCACCTCGCAAATCGCTGCACTGGAAGTTTTCATCGTGGCCTTCATCCCACTGGTCGGATACGCGTTCGGCGTTCGCGATTTCTACTTGATGCAGCCGTTTGTCGGGATGGCGCTCATCACCGCGATGACGTTTGTGGTCCTTGGCCTCGGTCTGCTTTTCTCGCAGCTGAACCGTGGACTGCCCGGCCTCGTAGTTGACGCCGGTGCCGCGGGCGTGGTCTCCCGGCGTCTTCTGCCAGGCGCTATTCTGCTGCCTTTCATATTCGGCATGATTCGCCTCGCCGGCGAGCAGGCGGGTTTGTTCAGCAGTCAGGTGGCGACATCGCTCTTCGCCGTCGCCGACATCCTGGCGTTTCTGCTCCTCGTGGCGTGGAGTGCGAGGGTGCTTCGAGTGACGGACCGAAAGCGGGCTGAGCTCTTCGTTGGTGAGCGCGAAGCGCGGATGAGCTCGGAGAAAGCGCGCAGCGATGCCGAGGTGGCAAAGGCGGAGGCCGAGGCTGCTCGCGCCGAGGCGGAAAGCGCGAACGGAGCAAAGAGCGATTTTCTCGCGGTGATGTCGCACGAGCTTCGCACTCCGCTGTCCGCGATAATGGGATATCAGGAGCTGCTTGCCGACGGAATAAGCGGACCCATAACCGAGCAGCAATCGCAACAGCTCGGGAGAATCAAGGCCAGCGCGCGTCACCTGCTCTCGCTGATCGATGAGATATTGACCTTCACGCGAATCGACGCGGGCCGAGAGAAAGTGGACCTGGAACGCGCCTCACTGACGACTATTCTCGAGCCGGCCGCCGAGCTGGTCGAGCCGCTGGCTCGCGCCCGCGGGCTTCACATCGAGGTGATGCTGCCGGCGAATGAAATATTTGTGGAGACAGACGCGGTGAAGGTGCGCCAGATGATCGTCAATTTGTTGAGCAACGCCGTGAAATTCACTGACAGCGGCCGCATCATCCTTTCCGGCGACCAGAAGGGCGACCAGCTGATGATATCGGTTGAGGATACCGGAATCGGAATGGGCCCGGAACACTTTGAGCGGATCTTCGAGCCATTCTGGCAAGTGGAGCAGACGGCGACGCGGCGCGCGGGCGGAACGGGGCTCGGACTCACCGTCACCCGGCGGCTCGCATTGCTTCTCGGCGGCGATGTCACGGTCAAGAGTGAGCCGGGAGCCGGAACGACATTCACGATCTGTCTTCCCGTACGGCCAAGCGAATCGAGTCCGATGATTGCACGCGCGGCCTCCATGCACCCGGACTAGGCCCCGACTCCGCCGTTGCGATCGTGCGCGACATTGCCTCTCTGCTCGCCGGCATTGGTGCAACGAGCGCCGTGGCCGGAGGTCCGGACCCCGATGTCGGGCCGCTTGCGGAAAGAGGGGTTCCTGCAGCGAGCCCGGTCGTGGACGGTACGCGCTATTTCTGGTATCACCATAGCGATGGCGACACGATCGACAAGCTCAATCCGCGCGAGATGGCGGAATGTGTCGCAGTGATGGCCGTGCTGGCCTACCTTGTCGCGGACATGCCTGGCACTCTCGGGCGGGTGGCGCCGACGCCAGGTGGCTAGCTATTTCGCTGCGACGGGTGCGTCAGGCTTCGACGTGATCGGCGCCCCGGCCGTTTCCAGCGGGGCCACGAAGTTGAAAAGGTCAAGCTTCATGACGCCGCGGGGACGCACTGCAGCGTCGTAGCGATACGACGTTACCGAGCAGTTCGCGATCTCCTCTGTGCGATCGATGGCGAGGATCTGCTCCTCCGTCATGTGCTCGAGCAGGTACCGCATGCAAAGAACGACGACGGAGTGGCAAACAAGCAGGACACGCTCGGCGCAGTATTCACGCGATATCATCTCGATCGCGCTCCGCAGCCGCAGAATGACGTCGCACCAGCTTTCGCCGCCGGGTGGCCGCTGATAAAACTTGCCGAGCAGTCGCCGGAATTCCGCCTGTTCCGGGTGATATGCTTCGATGC
>JALYJX010000018.1 GCA_030775065.1 Gemmatimonadota bacterium
CCGCTCGTTGATCGCCTTGATCTGCTCACCGGCTTCGCCTCCGACCTCCGCGATGATGAAGATCCCGTTGAGCAACACGCGCTAGTAAACGACTGTCGAAAGCGTCGGGATCCAGCCGCCTCCATTGACGTGGATCAACCCCGCTCTCAAGAGCTTGCGATCCAGATAGTTGTCGGGATGCGAATGCTGATAGCGCACCACCTTGAGGCCGGTGATCGTCCCGATTGCCGCGCCGGCCATGACATCGCTCGCCCAGTGGGCCTTGTTGTATATGCGAGAGGCCCCGGTGAGCGTTGCACCGCCGTACAGGATTGGACCGATGATCCAGCGTGACCTCGGCCACCAGCGCTGTGTCTCGCTGGCTACCGTTGCGGCGAATGCGAACGCTGTCGTCGTGTGACCCGACGGAAATGATTGATACTCATCGCCCTTGAGCCCGCGCAGAAACTGGAACCTCGATGCGTCATCCTGGCTTATTCGCGGGCGGGCACGGCCCGCCAGAATCTTGATCGTACCCGTTGCACCAAACCCGAGGACGATTGCCTCAACAGTGTGAAGACCCAGGTCCTGCGTGCGTCGCTGACCATTGGCCGTCCCGAGAAGATAGAGACCCGCTCCCGTCATCATGCTTCCCGGGTTGCCAAAAAGGCGAAAGACGGTGGCGCTCCTGTTTAGAATCCGGCTGGATTGTCGAGCCGGTGCCTGAAGCTCCTGAGTCAGCTGACGGTCGGCTGGGGCAAGACCGATCGTCGCCAGCGTGAATCCACCGGCCATGACAACGTCGCGCAGGGTGAACAGCGGCTTCTTTCCGCTGATTGTGTCGGCCGTTTGCGCTCCCACGACGTCGCCGGCAAGCAGCGACACGCAGAGGACGGCATGAATCAGTCGAGACAGTTGTGCTCCATTGTATTTGCGGAATCTGCGGGAATAACCGGCAGAGCGGAATGCAAGCATCACACCCCTTGCCGCTCTCGTTTGAAAGGGACATATCCCCCCTTATGTTGAACATCGACCTCACCGGGCGCCGAGCGCTCGTTGCCGGAGTGGCTGACGACGGCGGATACGGATTTGCGGCAGCGAAGGCGCTGGCGGAAGCAGGTGCAAGCGTATGCGTGGGAACCTGGCCGCCCGCGCTCAACATCTTCATGAATCTTCTCGAGCGTGGGAAGATGGACGATTCTCGACGCCTCTCCTCGGGGGAGCTGCTCGAGTTCGAGAAGATCTACCCGCTCGACGCTGCATTCGATTCCCTCGACGACGCTCCGGAGGACATTCGCTCGAACAAGCGCTACCGCGACACCGGCGACTTCTCCGTCGGAGGGCTTGTCAGCAGGATGCGCGCGGATTTCGGCGCTGACTCGCTCGACATCATCATTCACTCCCTCGCGAACGCACCGGAAGTGAAGAAGCCGTTGCTCGAGACGAGTCGCGCGGGATATCTCACCGCCCTGAGCGTGAGCGCGTACTCCCTTGTATCCATCGTGAGCCGCCTCGGGCCGATGATGCGACGCGGAGGATCCGCGGTGTCACTCACCTACATGGCGAGCGAGAGGGTGATTCCCGGTTACGGCGGCGGAATGTCGTCCGCGAAGGCAGCGCTCGAAAGCGACACGCGAACTCTTGCATTCGAGGCCGGCAGAAAATACGGGATGCGCGTGAACACTATCTCCGCCGGCCCCTATGCATCGCGCGCCGCCAGCGCGATTGGAATAATCGAGCGCATGGTTGATTATTGCTCGGTCAATTCGCCGCTCACTGATCGGCTTACCGCAGACGAAGTCGGCGTCACGGCGGCTTTTCTGTCCAGCCCGCTTGCCAGCGGTATCACCGGGACCACCATTTATGTGGACAAGGGGTACCACACGATGGGGATGGCCATCGACGGCTTCGTTGACACGTCGAGTCCGTTGTAGCGCGTCTCCGCACCCTTCAATTCGCAGCTTCAACAAGCCGAGTGTGATTCGATACTTCTTCGCCGCCTGTGCGTTGCTTGTGAGCGCACAGGGATGCTTTGTTTTCCAACGCTCTTCTGCGCCCGCTCCGAAAACCGCGGCTCAGAAGAAGGCCGAAGCTGCCGACAGCGCCGAACGCGCCGCGGGGCTCAAGCCGTATGCGAAGGTCATCACCGCCCGTGCCCGCACAACCGAGGGGCTGTTCCGGACACACAGGCTCGGCGACACGCTCTACTTCGAGATCCCGCGCCGCGAGCTGAACAAGGACATGCTTCTCGTGGGTCGCTTTGCCAGAGCGAGCGGCGGAACGAATTATGGCGGCGACGAGTTCACGACGCGGGTTCTACGATGGGAACGGCAGGGCAATCGCGTTCTCCTCCGCAGCGTCACGTTCGAGATCACCGCCGATTCGGTGCTTCCGGTTTATCGCGCTGTTACGCAGGCGAGCTATCCGCCCATTGTCGCAGTCTTTCCAATCGAGTCGTACGGACCCGACAGCTCTGCTGTGATCGACGTCACTCGGCTCTACACGACGAACATTCCCGAATTCGTCGGTGCGCGTGGAAACTTCGACGAGAAGCGCTCGTTCATCGAGCGCGTTGATGCATTCCCCGACAATGTCGAGGTCGAGGCAACACAGACGGCTACGCCCGACACTCCGCCCGACAGTCAGCGTGGACTCGGGCCGATACCGGCGGCCAGCATCCTCGCACACTGGAGCATGGTGCGGCTTCCCGAGCGTCCAATGATGCCACGCCTGGCTGACAAGCGGGTCGGCTATTTCACGCTCACGCGAACTGACTACGGAACTCCACAGCAGCGCGCAGTTCCACGCTCATACATCACCCGTTGGAGGCTCGAGAAGAAATTTCCCGACTCGGCGCTCTCGGAGCCCGTGAAGCCCATTGTCTACTACATCGATCCCGCAACACCGGCGCAGTGGATTCCATGGATCAAGAAGGGAATCGAGGATTGGCAGCCGGCATTCGAGGCGGCCGGATTCCGGCGTGCCATAATCGCGAAGGATGCGCCGTCGCCCGCCGAGGATCCCCGCTGGTCACCAGAGGACGTCCGTAACACGGTAATCCGCTGGTTGCCCTCGACGACTGAGAACGCGATGGGCCCAACAGTCGTCGATCCGCGCACAGGCGAGATCATGAACGGCTCCGCCCGGCTTTTTCACAATGTCATGAACCTTGTGCGGAACTGGTATTTCACCCAGGTCTCACCCCTCGACCCTCGCGCTCAGCACCTGCCCTTCCCCGAGCCGCTCATGGGCCGACTGGTGCAATACATCGTTGCTCACGAAGTGGGGCACACACTGGGGTTGCAGCACAACATGAAGGCCAGCTCGACTTATCCTGCCGACAGCGTGAGAAGCGCTACGTGGGTGCGAAGGATGGGACATACTCCATCGCTGATGGATTACGCACGCCTCAACTACGTGGCTCAGCCCGAGGATCGCATAGACCCCGCGGACCTCGTCCCGCGCGTCGGACCATACGACTTGTTTGCGACGATGTGGGGATACAAGCCGGTTCCGGGAGCGCGTACGCCGGATGCGGAGCGACCGGCACTCAACGCGTGGGCCGAGATGCAGGATACAATCCCCTGGTATCGTCACTCCACCTCCGGCAACGCAAACGCCGATCCGGGCGATGAGAGCGAAGCCGTAGGCGACGCGGATGCAGTGAAGTCCACCGGTTATGGACTGCGCAACATCCGCCGGGTTGTTCCATTACTGATGACCGCTACACTCCGGCCGGGCGAGGACAACGCTGAGCTGATCGAGATCTACCAGCGGCTCATCGACCAGTGGAGTCAGGAGCTCGAGCACGTCGTGAATGTCATCGGCGGCGCCGAGTCGCGAGAAAAGTATGGAGGACAGCTTGGGCCGCGATTCACTCCGTTGCCGCGCGACAGACAGAAGGCTGCAATGCGCTTTCTGAACGAGCATGCTTTCGCGACTCCTTCTTTTTTTCTCGACACGCGGATCCTGAGACGAATGGAGCCTGAGGGAACTCTGCGGCGCATCGGGAGTGCGCAGTCGCGAATTCTCACTGACGTTCTCGACAATGACCGGCTCGCTCGGCTCTCGGAGTACAAAGCGCTGGCGGCCTCATCGGCGAAGGGGTCGAGCGATGTCTATTCCGTTACCGAGCTGCTCGCTGACTTGAGGACCGGCATCTGGGCCGAGCTTTCACGCCCCGGCGTAACGATCGACCCATTCCGCAGAGCGTTGCAGCGGTCGTACCTCGCTCAGGCAGACGCCAAGATCAATCCGACTCCGGCAATCGTGATCACGAGCAGCAGAACCAGCCCGTCTCGAGCTCGCGTCGGGAGCGGTCCAAACACGGATATCCGAGCGTTGATGCGTGGCGAGCTGACTGATCTCGATGAGGCTCTTCGCTCTGCGGTCTCACGAGCCGGCGACCGCGAGACTCGGCTTCACATCCTGGACGCGCGCGCTGAGATCAGGCGAATACTGGATCCGCCAAGGTAGTTACCGCCTGGCCTGTACCAGCCGCGCCTTGAGAGCTTCGAGATCCTTCGTTGTGAGACGGCCCGTGAGAACGAATCTCCGGCCACGCTCAGTCCACGAGATGCTGTTCAGCGCGGGAGTCGGTGCAGACAAATCAGCTCCCGCCGCCCGGCCGCTGAGCACATTTGCGCGCTGCTTCGTCTCCGCCTGTGCAGCCGGCGCGGCCGAGCTCTGCGGAGCAGCAGCCTTTTGACGGGCAGCAGCGTTCCGCTCTCCGACGGTCTCGACTGGCGATTCAGTGAGAGTCACCTCTACGCCTTTGGAGACTTCATAGATAGTCCGCTTGGTAGCGGCCGTGCTGTCAGCGCGTACCACACGCAACGGTGCTGCGGCAATCGTCTTGTTCATCCCGGCGGCCCCCACCTTTGCAACAGCGGGGGCTGTCGCGACTCCGGTGACGACCGCCTCCTCCAGCATCGTAGAGCTTGGAGCCAGCGCAACATTAGCAACCTCGGCCCCTCTTGCCTCTTTTGCGAGCGGGACTGTCACGGCGTCATAACCAACCCTCCGCACGCGCAGACTCTGAGCTCCCGGCGGCACATCGGCAACTTTGAAGCTCCCATCCTTGTCCGTGGTGGCGTACAGCCTCGTGCCTTCCACGAGCACCTGGGCCCCTGGCAATCCCTGGCCGCTTCGTTTGTCGATGACGCGTCCCTCCACTACTCCGGGAGGGGTCGTGCGTGACCGATCTTCAGCCGGAGCTGCCACCATTGGCGGTGCCGGAGCGTCAACACGTCCCAGGGGTGTGGCAGGCGGAGCATTCGCGACATCGGCTGCTCGTGCCCTCGCACCCTCTTGCTTCAACGATTGCGTCTCATCTCTCGCTTGGAGTTTCAAGGATTGCGCGCTCGGCGCTGTCGCGGCGGATGAGCTGGTCGTCGCATCGGCCATCACCTGCTGCGTAGCTTCAGCCGGACTCGTCGCGGCTGCTTCCGAACCCACCGCCGGAGCTGGCCGGCCCTTGTCCGTCGTTGCGATCATGGCACGCGTCGACTCCGTATCCACTCCTTGGCGGACAACGAGCAACGAACCTCCGGCAACGAATAGCAGCGCAGCCGCGGCGCGGAGGTCGGTCCGCTGGTACCAGCGCCGGCGTGCGATCTGCGCCGGCGCGATATCAGGGACGGATGGAATCACCCCTTCCGGAACATCGTCGAGCGCAGTCAGGATTCGCGTCGACGCTGCCACGAGCCCACGGGCTTCGGCTACCATCGCCCCACACTCGGGACAGTCCGCAACGTGCGTCTCTATCTCGCTGGCCTGCTCCGGCGAAAGCTCTCCGTCGATCCAGGCGTGAATTGTTCCTTCGTCAGGATGCTGCATTCTTTTCCCTCGCTTCGCGCTCTCGTTGAAGCGCCTCGTAACTCTCCACGAGCCGTCGCCGCGCCCGTGACAGCGTCGTGCCTACCGATCCCGGCGACAGCTCGAGCGCTTCCGCAATCTCTGAATAGTCGAGCCCTTCCTCACGCATCAACAGCGCGAGACGATCTCGCTCTGCCAGCGTGTCCACCGCCTTGCGCGCCAATGCCGCTTCCTGCGCTCGCTCGAGAGTCGTCTCGGCCGGCTCTACAATCGTTTCTCTTTCTTCTTCCGCGAGTAGCGCAAGGTGTCGCCGCTGTCGAGACGCCTTGCGTGCTTCGTCACGCACGAGATTTGTCGCAACTGCGAACAACCATGCTCTTTCGTTCGTGAGCGACTCCTGCCGCAGCGCGCGCAGGAATGTCTCCTGCGCGACCTCTTCCGCCCAGTCACGGTCGCCGAGTCTTCGTGTCAGGTATCGCACGAGGGGCGCGTTATAGGTTCGGAAAAGGCGGTCGATGTCGGTCAAGTGATTACCATCTGGATTGCAGATCCCTGAGCTCCGACTCGGTCAATGACTCGGTGCCCGTCGGACTGATCTCGATAGCAACGGAGCGACCGGCAGCTATCACTCTGTCGCCCAGAGCAAACGGCTCGCGCAGCTCGGGCAGCAGCTCGAGCAGGCGGAAGTAGGCGCTTGAATAGGCACGCACTTGTATCCGTCGCATCGAATCCTTGAGACCGGTATCGGTCCACACGTTGTCTCTCATCGCGAACAGCCTGTTGCCTGCTCGGCGAAGCCCTTCCTTGTTGCCTGCAACTCCCGATGCCTCGTCAGCAGCGGACAAAGTTGTGGCAGCCCGCTGATCCGCTGAGACGCGAGCCGACTCGAACGTCGACTTCGCGCTTGCAGTCGGCGCAGCTCCCGTCACCGCGCGTGACTCGACACGGCCCTGAAGGGCCACGGGTGGTGGTGCATTCACATTCCCGCGCTGCTGGCGCGGATCCATGCCGGGCTCGAGAACCAGATACGACGAGAATTCCGTCGGTATGCCGTAACGCTCCCCGAGCTCGCGAATCTCATCGTCCACTTCGCTCGATCCGCCATGCCGTCGCTTCTCCGCACTCAGGTAGCCGACGCGCTGCGTCGCCCAGAGACGAGCGATGAATGAATTCTCGCGAGAGGCCGCTGGAAAAACCACTCGACTGCTCCATTCGACTGGCCCGCCGGCGGTCATGCCGGCGAAACGGAGTCTCGTAGAACCCTCGCGCTCGTATCGTGCAAGCATCACGAAATCCTGCCCCGCGAAGATATCGGCGGGCTGAGACGGATGGGTCTTCAGCAGCCTCACACCGTCGGCGTACACTCTCATGTCGGTGATTACCGGACTTGTGAGACGGCTCGCTACTATGGATACCGCGCGTTCCACGGATTCGTTCGGCCGGACGAAGTGCGCGCTGCCACGCCCCTCGAGCGCCAGGCGCTCGACGAGAGAGACGTTGAGCTCGGCGCCCACTCCGAACGAAAAAATTCTGCGCGATCCTCTGAGTGAGGCGACACGGGCGGCGATTGCTTCAGGGTCGCGCTCCCCAACTGTCGGCTCACCGTCCGTCACGAAGAGAACCAGTCCGAGCCGGCCCGATGTAACCGCCGGCCTCAGCGCTTCCTCGAGCGCTCCGGAGATATTTGTCGATCCCGACGCATCGAGCGATTCCAGGTACTCGCTCGCAGCTCTCACGTTCCTCGACGTCGCGAACACGAATTCATCGCGGAACGTCCGAACGTCCGTCGAGAAATCCACCAGACGGAATCGGTCTGCGGGCCCGAGTGTAGCCAGCAGCTGTTTGCCGGCTTCGCGCGCCTGTCTGATCTTCACGCCACTCATCGAGCCCGACACATCCAGCGCGAGCGTCACGTCACGATCGGTGACTCTCGGTGCAACCGAAGGCGGCGACAGGGTGATCAGGGCGAACCCGGGTTCCCGCGCTGGAGCGTAAGTGAGCATCGAGATCGAGGGAGCCGTGGACCGACGGACCGGTACCAGCAGCGTTATTTCCCGGCCATCTCCGTTTACCGTGACTTCGCGCTTTGACCCAGCTCGTGCCGTGCGCAATGAATGCGTTGGAGAGTAAGCATTTCCGTACGTCGCGTCCGACGGATAAGTCAGCGTGAAGGCGAGTCGTGCTTCGGGGTTGCTCTGTCGGACTTCCGGCCCGGGCTTCGTGCCACGGAAGTAGTCCATTCTGAGAGCATCACCTTCACGCTCGGCGACTGACTGGAATCTCACGACCACTTTCTTCTGCTCTCCCGCAGCAATCGGGAAGATTCGCGTGCGCAGCAGTCCGTAACCCATCCACTCGACAAGTGCCGGATCGCGCTGCTGTCTGACGATTTGCTCGTAAATCTGACGCGCCTCTGCCGCGGACATTGTTTCGCCCGATACCAGCTCGCCGTTGATCGAGAGCTTGAGATCCTGGAACGCCGCTCCTTTGGGCAACGGAAAGAGGTAGTCGGCTTCGCCGATTCCCGATCCTCGATTCACGAAAACCTCGGTCACTTCGTAGCGCAGCACTCCATTCGCCAGCTCTGCGTGCACCGCACTCGACTGTCGCACGACGCTCGGACCGCGAGAGGGAGGGCCGCATCTCAGGCACAGACCGTCGGCCGGACAAGGTCTTGGCGGGCATGGCCGCGGAATGATCCACCCCTGTGCAGATGCCAGGGTAGGAACGAAAAGCAAAAGGAATGACAGCGTGAACGACCTGCGCATCGAAAACCTCGGGAGTGGCGTCTATTGGTGTGACGCCGCCCGTGGCCGATCCTGCACAGGTAATGTTGCGTTCAGTTAAGCTTCCCTTCCTCGGAGTCTTTCCGACGTGTGTTTTTCCCCGGCCGCTTGACGATTCGAACGTCGATCAGGGCGTGATCGGCGCGATTCACAGTGTCTTCAAGCCGCTCCTCGCCCTGCCTCGCAGCCCAGCCGAGGGAGAACGAAACCGGAGCTGTGTCCAACGCCGCCGCCTGCAGCCGGCGAAGTACCCGTTCTGTGGCCTGCAGATCAGCGCCAGAAAGAATTATCAGAAACTCGTCACCTCCCATCCGCACCACCGGCTCCTCAGCTCGTACGTGACGCATCAGGAACCGGCTCATCCTGATGAGCACGGAGTCGCCCGCCGCGTGACCGTACTCATCGTTGTATTGCTTGAAGTTGTCGATGTCGGCGTACACACAGCTCCATTGCTCGGCGGTCGAAGTCGGTCTCTCGTAGAAGGTCTGCAGCTGCCGGCGGTTATAGCATCCAGTGAGGGGATCGCGAATGCTCTGCTCCCGCAGCTGAGTCTCGAGATTCTTTCGCTCGGTGATGTCGACGAGGATTCCGTGGTACAGCGTCTCATTCGACGCCGGATCCTTGAGCTGGTACCAGGTGTCGAGCACCGTGCGGCAGGTGCCGTCGAGGCGCTTGATCTCGAGCTCACGATTTCGGAGCGACCCTTCGCGCTCCATCAGGGCAATCTCACGTTTGCGAAGTTCCGCATCGACGAAGTCATCGACTCGGTGACGCTTCATCTCATCAAGGCTGGCTATGCCGAATATCTCGAGAAAAGCGGGGTTCACATCGAATATCTCCCCCGCCTCGTTCGTGATGTAAATCCCTTCCTGAAGATTCTGGGCGAAATTGGCGAGCGTCTGGGCGTCACTCAGACTTCGGAGCGCGTCCACCGATCTATTCAATTTCTGACTCGCGGCACGAGGTTCTTTGCGCGGCATGTGCATTGCCCCAGAGGAGCCAGTACAATTGAGAGCCCAAATGTATGCCACCCTTGCACTCGAAGGAACACATGGCTGATCGCGGTCCCGGAGACCGATGATGGGTGTTTCTGCCGGCATTCACCATGTCACGGCCATAGCGAGCGATCCGCAGCGTAACCTCGACTTTTACGCCGGGGTTCTCGGAATGCGCCTCGTGAAGCGCACCGTGAACTTCGACGATCCCACTACATACCATTTTTATTTTGGCGATGCGGAAGGAGCCCCCGGCAGCATCCTGACGTTCTTTCCATGGCCGGACGCGCGCCGCGGACGTCAGGGGTCCGGCCAGGTTGCAGTTGTTTCGTTTGCAATACTTCCCGGCTCCGTCGGCTTCTGGATCGAGCGATTCATCAAGTACCACGTCGAGTTCAGTCAACCAGTATCGCGCTTCGACGAAGAGCGCGTGATCGCCTTCAAGGATCCTGACGGGCTGATGGGAGAGCTGGTCGCGCATCCATCCGCTGAATCACGCACGGGGTGGGAGACGCGCTCCGTTCCGGCAGATCACTCCATTCGCGGTATTTACTCCGTCACGCTCTGGCAGGAGAGCTGTGAGCTCACGGGAAAGCTGCTTACCGACCAGCTTGGATTTCAGGGCGTGCGCGAGCAGGCGAGCATTTTCCGTTATGCAACGACGTCCGGCTCCGAAAATGACAGCAGGCAAGGATCGATTGTGGACTTGAGATGTGTACCGGGTCTCTGGCCCGGAGTGATGGGCGCCGGAACCATTCATCACGTCGCGTTTCGCGCGCCTGATGATGAAGCGCAGGCGAAAGTCAGGCTCGGGCTGGTGGCCCTGGGATTCAACGTCACGCCTCTGATCGATCGTGAGTACTTCCACTCCGTGTATTTTCGCGAGCCTGGAGGAGTATTGTTCGAGATCGCAACAGATCCTCCCGGGTTCACAGTCGACGAGCCAGCCGATTCACTCGGTCAATCGTTGAAGCTTCCTCAATGGCTCGAGCCCCGGCGCTTCGAGATCGAAGCACTCTTGCCCAACATCCGCCTGCCGATGATGCTGCGGGGCCCGAATGCCTGACATACTGCTAAGGACTAATTTGATGACCGATATGGATCACACCGCTTCTTCCGGGCTCGATGAGCTCTGCATCAATGCCATTCGAGTCCTCTCGATGGACGCTGTCCAGAAGGCGGACTCGGGCCATCCGGGAACCCCGATGGCGCTCGCTCCTCTCGCCTATGTGCTGTGGGGCCGGCACCTCCGATTCAACCCGGCCGATCCGAACTGGCTCGACCGCGACCGGTTCGTCCTCTCCGCCGGCCACGCATCGATGCTGCTTTACAGCGTTTTGTATCTCACCGGTTATGACCTGGCGCTCGACGACATCAAGGAGTTCAGGCAATGGGAGAGCAAGACGCCGGGTCATCCTGAGTACCGGTACACGCCCGGAGTGGAGACCACTACGGGCCCACTTGGTCAGGGATTCGGAAACGCTGTAGGGATGGCAGTGGGCGAGGCTTTGCTCGCCTCGGTGTTCAATCGCGACGGCCACGCGATCATGGATCACCACACGTACTTCATCGCCAGCGATGGCGATCTCATGGAAGGCGTGTCCCATGAGTCTGCTTCCTTTGCCGGACACGCGAGACTCGGGAAGATCGTCGGCGTCTACGACGACAACCACATCACGATCGAGGGCGACACTGCTCTCACCTACAGTGATGACGTCGCGAAACGATTCCAGAGTTACCACTGGCACGTTCAGCGGGTGGACGACGCGAACGATCTCGAGGCTCTCGACAAGGCTTTCACCCTCGCCAAGGCGGAACAGGAGCGGCCGTCTCTGATCATTGTGCGCTCACACATCGGTTACGGCAGCCCGAACAAGCGTGACACTGCCGAGGCGCACGGCTCGCCGCTGGGTGAGGATGAGGTGAAGCTGACGAAGGAGACGCTGGGATATCCCTCGCTGGAGCCATTCTACGTCGCGCCCGAAGCGCTCGACCATTGGCGGAAAATCGGTGCACACGGGCGGAGTGTTCAATCCAAATGGCAGAAGCTCTACGAGAGCTACAGGACGACATACCCCGACGTTGCCACTGAGCTGGAACGACGCATTCAGGGCGAGCTGATGGACGGATGGGAGGACTTGATTCCCAGTTTCACCGCGGAGAACGGAAACATCGCAAGCAGAGCCGCGTCGGGCATCGTGCTCAACGCCATCGCGCCGAAGGTACCGGAGCTCGTAGGCGGGTCGGCAGATCTTGCGTCGTCGACGAATACGATCGTAAAAGGCGAGCCGAGCTTCGGTCCCGACAACCATGCCGGTCGCAATTTCCATTTCGGCATCCGCGAGCATGGAATGGGATCGATAATGAACGGGATGGCCCTGCACGGCGGGGTGATCCCGTACGGCGCGACCTTCCTGATCTTCTCTGATTACATGCGGCCGCCAATCCGCCTCGCGGCGTTCATGAAGGTGCACGTCGTGTACGTGTATACGCACGACTCGATTGGCCTGGGTGAGGACGGCCCTACACATCAGCCGGTCGAGCAGTTGAGTGCTCTCCGCGCCATTCCCGGAATAACGGTCATTCGGCCCGCCGATGCATCAGAAACCGCCGAAGCATGGCGAGTCGCACTGAAGAACAGGAACGGCCCGGTCGCCCTGGTGCTGACTCGACAGAAGCTTGGCTTGATCGACCGCACGAAATACGCGTCGGCGGGCGGCGTTGCGCATGGAGCATATGTGCTTGTCGATTCGCCGGGCGGGCCACCTCAGGTCATTCTCATCTCGACAGGATCGGAGGTCGCGCTCATTCTGGAGGCCCACCAGCGACTGGAAAAGGACGGCATCAGAGTCCGCGCCGTGAGCATGCCGAGTCACGAGCTGTTCGCGAGAGAGACTGTGGAGTACCGGAACAGCATCCTTGCGCCGGGAGCGAAGCGCATCGCGGTCGAGGCAGCTCACCCGATGTCGTGGTACCGCTGGGTTGGCGACGATGGAACGATCATTGGAATCGAGCGGTTCGGCGCGTCGGCTCCATACAAGGACATTTACACCCACCTCGATCTCACCGTCGACAGGATCGTCGACATCGCGAAGCAGATTGTTGAGCCTGCCGCTTCTTCCCGGTCGTGAGACTCCGCGACATCAGCATCCCGCTCGCCAACGGAACTCCCGAATGGCCGGGTGACACGCCTTTTTCCTGCGGGTGGAGCGCAACATTAGCGCAGGGGTCGAGCGTCAACGTCTCGACTTACACAACTAGCCCGCACGTTGGCACACACGCCGATGCGCCGCTTCATGTGAGGACCGGATGGTCCGGCTCACACGAGCTTCCACTCGAGGCGTTTTTCGGACTCGCTGCTGTTGTCGATGTGACGAGCTTGAATGAAGAGATCGAGATCGGCGCGATCAATGCCGCAGTCGGTACAGGGCGAGTCGAGCGTGTGCTTCTCAAGACAGGCAGCACAATCGGGTCGGGTGGCTTCCCCGAGTCGTGGCCAAGGCTCTCGGAGGCGTGCGCTCGCGCGCTTCTCGGTCGCGGCCTTCGCCTGCTCGGCGTCGATGCCCCGTCAGTTGACGAGCGCCACAGCAAGAGCCTGCCCGTGCACAAGATGATCTTCTCCGGCAACGGCTGCATTCTGGAGAACCTCGATCTCCGCCGCATTACGCCAGGCTATTATGAGCTGATGGCGTTCCCGATCAAAATGATGTCCCTGGATGCGGCGCCGGTGAGAGCGATTCTGAAGGACATCGAGTAACGGCTAACACGAAATTAAGAAAGACTCCTTTTTTTTCTGATCCGTTCAATCCGTCAAGTCCGTTTTCAGATCCTTTCCGCCGTTGCTGAATGCTGGACCTGGGCACATCGTGCTGAAGCTCAAAGCCCTCTGGCAGTGGCCTCGACGATATCTCGATAACGCTGTTGCAGCTCCCCTGTTAATCCGGACGACGCCAGAGTTTCGGTCAGCTGCGCGGACACCTTCGAAACAAGATGCTCGACACGTTCTTTCGCACGAGCCTTCGTCCATCCCCATCCGCGCGCCAGAACGGCAAAGTCGCTTGCGCGGAGGTTGTTCTGTTTCCCATTCACCGGCAGTGCAAACAAATCGCCGGCGATTACGAGCCGGGTGTTCACCAGATCGTACAGCGGAGAATATCGAGCCTCCGTTTGTCGCGGAGGCTCGCCGAGCGTGCCGGGCTCAATCGACCGCAGAACGCCGATGTTCTTGGCGTGGAGATCGCCGTTGCCGACGATCCACGAGAATACGACGTGATCGAAGAAAAGTTCAAGATCGTTACGGGCAACCCCGGCGTCGACAAGCGCCGAAGCGATGCGTTCCATGGATACGCTGTACTTCTCCTCACGCCGTATTCCGAGAAGCGATGCAGCCTCCTCGAACAGAAGCACGCTCCGGGGAGATGACAACGAAGCCGGGAGGTCGAATCGCTCGACGAGCAGGCCTGGACTCCTGAGCTGCGAATCAGGCGCGAACTCGACTCGTCGCGCCGACGGCACTCGCAGGCCGACGCGTCGCGCGAGCTCCATGGTCGCCCATTCGTTCTCCACGAGCTGCGGAAATTCCGGCGAGGGCAGCTTCAGTATGTGCGTGCTCGTATTGCCAACGTGTCCGATGTCGAGCCGAGCACGTCCGTCCGCGAGCTCGAGGTGCACGGGGAGTTTTGGCTGAATTCCGGACAATCGAGTCGCTCCGCGGCGGCGAAGCTCAAGCCACAGGTCGCGGGAGTCCGGATCGGCACCGACCTGCTCGTCCACGAGAAGGGGATCGACAGTCGGTGCGATGTCGGCGAGCCTCACATCCATGTGATCCAGTACGAGACGGGACTCGTCGAAATCCGGCGGCCGCAACGTCAGGTTGCTGAGGTATTTCTGCGTGGTGCGCAGGAGCGCAAACGCGTCCGGGCGCGCGATCTTGTGCACCGCCTGAAGCCGCGCTTCGGCCCATCCCTCCGCAAGCAGGTTGTCGAAAAATGCGGGCAGACCCGGGCCCTCGTATGCCGGTCCATCTGAGCGCAGGCGAAGGCCGCTGATTGAAATGGTCCACCCGCCATCGTACGTGAAGCGGTATTCGCGACCCGGGAGTGCTTCGAGTCTCCCGACACGCCAGTTGTAGAAGAAGAGATCGAGGCTTTCAGGACGCGCGACACGCACGGCGTGGGTGTCCTCGAGACCGGAGCGAATCGCGTTGAATCGAGCCAGCTCCGCAATCAACCCGTTGCGCTCGGCGAAGGATGCGGCGCGAAGCCGATCCGATTCAGTGAGCGCGTCAATGAGACCGCGAATCGTTTCCGGGGGGAGGTTTCGATCCGGTTGTCGTGCATCGGGGCCGAGCAGCTCGAATACCGTCTGAAGCGGGGAGCTTAGGCGCACTCGAATGCGACCGGGCTCCGCGGACAACGACGACGCGACCATTTCCTCGAGGTCGAGATGAACGATGTCGGCGTACGGAAGAGCGGGTAACCGGTGCACGACGATGCCTGGGAGTCTTGCCGGCTGGCGCGTTCGAGGGGTGCCGGATATGAACGCCGAGCCGTTGAGGGGCCGGAGTATGGCCGCCGTACTGTGAGAGATGTGCCAGTCCGGATATGCCAGCGAGAGGATTGCCGGCATTTGATGCAGGACGATCTGATCGAGGGGTTGGTCGCGGTCGCTGGTGTATACGCCGCGAGTGACGCGCCTGAGTGCGCGCCTTTCGACGGCCTTGGTGAGAGCCTTTCTGTCGGCTTGGCTGGTTGGAGAGTAGAGCACTATGTCGCCATTATGCGCATATATCTCTAAATATATTACCTAATTGGCGACGGTCAGTCAAGTGAATGTCGCCTAATAAGCTATATACTGGGAGACTTATGTGTGTAACGGCTATGGTGCCCAGCTACCGACACCTGCGCTTAACGGGCGATCACGGCATAAGAACGGATCAACCTCCGGATCAGCAAACGGAGCGGATTGGAGTCGGGAACCGGAGTCAGCCCATCGAGGCCCGAGAGTATCGGAAGACAAAAAAATGTGCGCGCCACGAAGCTCATTTCGAGACGCGCAGGCAATCGCCAATCCAGCCAGGGCAAGCGCCAGGAATCCGCCGAGCGGGGCAATGCCAGGACGGAGCACCGGCATTGCCTGGGTCAGGCTCTAGCGCGTTTTTCCTGCTGCTCGACGCGGCAGCTCGAACTTTGGCGCCTCCATTGTCCACAACTCGGCCGAAAAATCGTTGATTCCATAGGCAATCCGCCGTCCGTCGGGGCTCACCTGCAGCGCTGAAATCAGGGCGAGCGGAATCCCGATGGAGTGCGACACGCCACCGCTCACCGAGACCGCGCGCACGTCGACTCGTGTACCCGGGCCGCCGCGCAGCACCCCGAACAGGATCTGTTGACCGTTCGGAGTCCAGGCAATGCCGGGAAAGTTGCTCAGAGGTTCGGACGGGCTGAAACGGTAGATCTCCCTTGGGGTGCCGCCCGTTACGGGTAGTAGAGTGACAGCGCCCGTGCCGTATTCTCCTCCGTACATATTGATGGCGAGCTGCCTTGCGTTAGGGCTCACTGCCATCCCGACAATGCGCGATGGCTCGCGCACCCGATAAATGACACGGACCTCCCCAGTAGCGGGGTCCAGTTCGTTCACCCCTGACTGGGTGCGGCTCGAATCGTTGGTCATGTAGTAGACCATCTTGCCGTCGCCGGTAATCGACAGCATCCTACCGACGTTTTCCTGAGAGTTCTGCACCAGAGCCTTCAGGTCTCCGGATTGAAGATCCATTCGAAAGATTCCAGGTCGCCCCTTGAGGTCGTTTCCGCGGAGGATGAACGAACGGCCATCGGGGAACCAGTAGAGGCGCGTGAGACGTGAAAGCTTCGGCGAGATTCGCCGCACATCTCCGCGGTCGAGAGAGCGAATGACCACATCCGCCGGCCCGTAAAGGCCCGTGCTGCTTCCGCGGACGGCGAGGCTCGCCACCTGCCGTCCGTCCGGTGACCAGGCGACAGCAACTGGAATGGTTGTCGTCGGAGAGCTGCCGATCGCTGTGGGTTGCGACGCTACTCGGCCTGTTTTCGGATCGAGGATCGCAGTGTAGACGTCACGCGCTCCCGTGGTGACGCTATAGAAAAAAGTGCCATTCCGTGTCGTGCCCAGTGGCACCATCCGCCACATGTCCGATCTGACGAGGATCGGCTCACCCTGAATCTTCCCGGATTCAAGCGTCGCCGCCCAGATTGCGGGCGTGCCGCTTCTTTCACTGGCGAAGAGGAGACGGGATCCGTCAGCCGTCCATCCGACGACGAAATCGTCACTCTTGCCAGTTGCCACCGCGTTCTCCCGGCTGCCATCGAGGGCGACGACGTATACATCGCGGGCGCTATTGTCCTCATTGGGAGGGAAATCGTATGCGAGCCACCGGCCATCGGGTGAAACCGCCAGGTCGTTCGGATAACGCCAGTCGAAGCTCTTGAGCCGCCGCACAGGTCCGCCATTGACCGGTACGATCGCGATGTGGCTGGTTCGATCGTTGAGCTGAACGGCGGCAATGACGTTCCTGCCGTCCGGCGTCCCGGCCTGCGGCGCCGTGTAGTCAAGGCCCGGCGCAGAGTAAATCGTTCTTGTCTTCCCCGAATCGGCACCGGCGAGGGACGTGAGGCGTATCTCAAAGCTTTTTTTCGCACTGGTCCACCAGCCGTAGGCGACGGATTTTCCGTCGGGCGAAGTTGCCGACGCTTCAGCATACTCCGTCGAGGTCCCCCACGATCCGTCATTCGTGAGGCGGGCAGTCGTACCGGCGGCGAGGTCGTAAACAGCGAGATTACCGGTGTTCCAATCGGTAAGCGTTACGAACCTGCCATCCGGTGAAGGCTGGCCTTCGACGTCAATGATCGTGGACTTGCCGATGACCCGCCGCGTCAACGGCGCGGTGGCGAGATCGGTGAGCCGCTTGCTGGCGCCGCCGATCGCAACGCTGCCCTCGTCACCGCCCGACTGGGGGGAAGTGCGAGTGCAGCCGGCAATCGTCATGAATCCTGACACTGACAGAATCAGTGAAAAGGGCGGACGAAACATGGCGACTCCTGTAGAAGCAAAAGATTCGTGGTCGAGCTCCAGAGATCTGGAGTCCACTCGAGCGGCTCAAAGGCAATGACCCGGCCAACGGTCGCGCGGGAAGCAATGCCATGTCACTGTTGAAGTTGTGTCGGCCAGCTCCGTGGGCGAACGACGCGCGTGCGCAACGATGCGTTACGTTGACGACTTCGTCTCGTTACGCGGTTCGGGCGTATCGATTTGCGTGCGTCGCGGCAACCGCACACGCATCGCTGTGCCCTCCGCTCCATTGCGTTCGGCCGACATCTTCCCGCCATGTGCGACGACAATCTGCCGTGCGATGGCGAGCCCAAGTCCGGTGCCTTCTCCTTTTGTTGTGAAAAAGGGATCGAATACCTGGTCCATTGATTCGGGCGCGATGCCGGGTCCGTTGTCCCACACAGTTACTTCTATAGAATCGGCGGAGCTCGCGGCTCTCACACCGGCGCGGCCTCCGGGTCCCAACGCCTGCGCAGCATTGAGGAGGAGATTCAGAAATACCTGCTCGAGCGCCGCGGGATCACCGGAAAGGCCAAGGTCGCCGGCTCCATCTTCCGCCGACATGGGCTCGAGTGTCGCGCCTGCCTGATTGAACGCCGGCTCCGCCGCCTGCATCGCGCGCTCGATGGGAGTGCAGAGATCCACATGCTGGCGAGTCACGTTTCCGCTTCGTGCAACTCTCAACGAGCCCGTAACGGTGCGCTCCAGCCGCGCGATCTCCTGCAACGCCCGCTCGAGGGGAGTTCTCAGCTCAGATCCTGTTGAAAGTTTTTCCTCCACGCGTTGCAGATTGATCCGTATCGACGTGAGCGGATTCCTCACCTCATGTGCGAGCGATGCAGCGAAGTCTCCCACAGCGGCGAGCGATTCCCGCCGAGCGAGCTCGGCCAGTGTGCGCCTCAGATTTTCCGTCATGGCGTTGAAGGCGGCGGCGACCCGTCCGACCTCGTCACTGGCGGAAGCGCTGACCTGTCGGCTGAGGTCCCCGCGGGAAACCGCATCCGCTGCGCCGGCGAGCTGCTCGAGAGAGCGGGTGAGATGGCGGGTCAGCAGCGTGACGAAGGCGAGAGTCCCGACGGCGACCAGTAGAAGGGCGATCGCTCCGCTCCGGGCGGCCGCCTGGAAAGGCGCAGTGTAAGCGGTGAGCGGAGCGGCTGCGACGAGATCCACGCGTGGCTCCTGCATCGCTCGCCGCTCTACCACCCACTGCTCGCTGGCAAGGTTGAACTCGTCGCTGCTCAGGAGCGCGGGATCGAATGGAAGTGGTGCCAGCGAAGCGCCGTTTTCCGCGTCGACGATTCCGAGCACCGCACCAATGACACCGGTACGAGTCGGAGATGGCGGTATCACGGCGTCGGGAGGGAGCGCGACCTGCATCGTGCCGATGAAACCGGGGACACCAGGCGACGCTCTGGTACTGCGCGAATAAACGGGAATCGTCACCGTGATTCGGCCGGCGTCCGCAGCAGGAGGA